>CAZLBS010000212.1:0-6697 GCA_964557505.1 uncultured Nitrospiraceae bacterium
CCACTGTCGCGCAACCGATGGCACGCGTCATGCGGGTCTCCATTTGAGACGTGTGATAAAGATGCGGGCTATGAAGCGCCCGGGAGGAGGTACGCATGAAGGTAACGGAAACGACATCGCTGTTTACGGAAGCGTTGAACACCATGAACCGCGCTGTAGCGGCGAACCGGGATCACCCGGTATACCGTGTATTTTTCCAGGCAGGTGAGAAAGTGGCCGGTGGACGCAAGATTGGCGTGGCGGTCTACAAGGATGACCCCGGCAATCCGCACGATTACTACACCATCACGTTTGCCAATGGGCAGTTCGAGTTGGTCACGCATGGCAAGGAAGATGTCGATTTTACCTGGAAAGTGTCGGACGACTATCTGCAGGAACTCGCCGACAATCCTGAGAAATACGTGCAGAATCCGACCCTGCTGGATTTGGATTGGCTCCGGACGCGGCTCGGCTTATAAGCGCCAGTACATGGCGATTGCATAGAGCGGAAGGACGGCATAGATAGCGACGCGCTGATTTAAGGTGTAACGTTGCTCGAGGCCAGGAAGACGCGCCCTTGTTTAAGGGGTGCGTTTTCTTTTTGCGTCACGCGGCTTCGCCGCCGTCGAATGCGCCACGCCCGGGCGCCAACTCGGCTGTGTCGGCGATGATGGCGCAGTAGTGATCTTCATACTGCACTTTGCCGGTTACGAAGAAGGGGCCGTGCGAAGTGAGCAAATGCCCGCAATGCTGATAGGCCTCTGGGAAGAAAACACCCTCGAAGGTAGCCGTCGGGTCTTCGAAGGTCACGAATTTCATGGCGCCGCGATCGTTGAGTCCGACGCGGCGCTCTGCGACGGCCCAGCCAAAGAGCGTCACCGTGCGGCCGGCATAGGCCTCGAGATCCTCCGCAAGCACGAGCGTGCGCTCCAAGAGCGCGGGCTGAAAATACTCGAGCGGATGCGTCGAGCAGAGCAGGCCGAGTTGCTGCCACTCGAGATCGCTGCGTTCGCGCCGCGGGACATCGGGCAAGGGCGGCAGGGCTCCGCTCTCCCCCACGCCCTCGTATGGCACGAGTCCCGCGTCCTGCTGGCTGGGCTTGTAGTCCGGCTTCTGCGTCAGCAGGCTTAGCTCCCAGTTCAACAACGGCCGGGCCTTGCCAAAGCTGTCGCACGCGCCCGCGCGGATGAGCGTCTCGCTGTCGGCCGGGCCGATGCCCGTGCGCCGCACCAAATCGGTCAGGTTGGCGAAGGGCCGCTCGCGCCGGGTCTCGAGAATGGCCTCGGCCGCCTTGCGCGTAAGCTGGCGAATCTCCATCAGGCCGACGCGAATGGCTTCGCCCTCGACCCCGTAGGTATAGCCCGACTTGTTCACATCGGGCGGCAGGACGCCGGCGCCCATGCGCCGCGCCTCTTCCTTGTAGACGCCCGTGTGGTAATAGCCGCCGCGGTTGGTCAGCACGCAGGCAAGAAACTCTGCCGGAAAGTGCGCCTTGAGATAGGTCGCCTGGTAGGAAATCTCGCCATAGCCCGCCGCATGCGCCTTGCAGTATGAATATGAGGCAAAGTGCGCGATGCGTTCCCAGATTTGCTCGGCTGCCTCGCGGTCCACGCCATTGGCGACTGCCTTGTCGATGAAGGTCTTCATGTGGCGCGCCATCTCCATGGGCGAGCGCTTTTTCGTCATGGCGCGGCGCAAGGCATCGGCCTCGGCCAGGGTCATGTTCGCGATCACGTGCGCCACCTTGAGGATGTCTTCCTGATAGAGCATGACTCCGTACGTGTCGCCCAGGACTTCTTTCAGCTTGGGGTGCATGAACTCGACGGCCTCGCGCCCGTGCCGCCGGGCGATGAAGCGTTCCTTCATGCCGCTGCCGGAAGGCCCCGGCCGCACGAGCGACAACGTCTTGATGAGCATGTCGGTGTTCTCCGAAAACGTATGGCGCAACAGCGCACGCATGGCCGGCGATTCAATCTGGAAGCAGCCGATGGTGCGTCCCTCGCGGATAAGCTTGGCGGTGAGCGGGTCAGGCTCGGGCAGCGCCTCTACGTCCACCGCGATGCCGCGGTTGCGCGAGACCAGCTCGGCGCATTCGTCGATGACCGTCAACGAGCGGTGGCCGAGCAGGTCCATCTTGATGAGGCCGAGATCCTCGATGGGATGCATGTCGTATTGCGTGATGACGATGCCCTTGGCCGAGCGCTGCAGCGGCACGAAACGCGTCAGCGGTTCTGGCGCAATCACGACGCCGCCCGCATGAATCGACAAATGGCGGGGGAAGCCGTCGATGCGCTCGGCCATTTCGATGATGGACGTAAAGGGCTCCTCGTTCAGGTTGAGTCCGCGGCACTCGGGCAGGTGTTGGGCGGCGGCGCGGATGTCGCCGGCCCGGTAATGCGGCAGCAGGCGCGACACGCGGGCGACCTCGCGCGGCGTCAGGCCATAGGCCCGGGCAATCTCGCGCACGGCCGCACGCGCCTTGAACGTGTTGAACGTCGCGATCATCGCCACGCGCTCCGCGCCGTATTTCTCATAGACGTAGTCGATGACGTCATCGCGCCGCCGCCAGCAAATGTCGAGATCGATGTCAGGGCAATCGGTCCGCGCACGGTTCAGGAAGCGCTCGAAGTAGAGGTCATACTTGAAGGGGTCGGCCCGCGTGATGCGCAAGGCATAGGCGACGAGGCTGTTGGCCGCCGACCCGCGGCCCATGATCGGGATGTCCTGCGCGCGCGCATGCCGCACGATGTCCCACACAATCAAGAAGTACGGCACGAAGCCAAGATCATTGATGACTTCCAATTCATACTGCAGGCGGGCGGTGTGCTGGGGCGTGACGTTCGGGTAGCGCTCGCGCAGGCCATCAACCGCCAGTTGCCACAGATGCGAGTATGGCGTCTCGCCCGCGGGGATGCTGCAACCGGGAAAGAGCGGCGTGCCGAACGACAACTCGACATTGCAATGCTCGGCGATCCATTCGGCATTGAACAGCGCTTCGGGCCAGTCTTCATAGAGCTGGCGCAGTTCTTTGGGCGAACGAAACCAGGCCTCTGGCGGCGCAAGCTGATCCGGGCGCAGGTTGCCGGCCGAGCCGTTCAGCCGGATGGCCGACAAAACCCGGTGCAGATGCACATCGGGCGGATCGAGGTAATAGACCGGATTGGCTGCCGCCGCGCGCAAGCCCAACGATTGCGCGAGGTCATACAGCCGCTGCGCGGCATTGCGCGAACGCGGCGTGCCCCAATGCGCCAGCGCGGCGATGGGTTGACAGCCCGCCGCATGCAACGCGCGCAAGCAGTTCGCGTCGCTCGTGAGCGTGAAGAGATGCGGCGATTGCGCCCAACGCTCATGGTTCTCCCGGCCCTCGAGGTGATACTCCGTGACCGCCTGGCACAAATGCGCATAGCCCTCGCGGTCCCGCGCGAGCAAGACCACGTCCTTGATGCGCGTGCCAATGATGGGCCGCAGGCCCGCCTGCTTCGCCGCCCGGTAAAACGGGATGGCGCCATACAGCCCGCCCGTATCCGTCAGCGCCAAAGAAGACACCCCTGCCTCGACCGCCCGCCCCACCACCGAAGCAACCGGCGCCGTCCCCTCCAACAGGGAATATTCGCTATGTACCTCAAGATAAACCACAGACAAGATCTAACCGCAGATGGGCGCAGATAAAGACAGGCAATCGGATGCAGACAAGGCGCGTTGATCAAGATTCAGCTCATTGATGAACCATTCGCTTGTACTCCAGCCGTTCAGAACCAACGCTGATAAGTTGTGCTTCGCCTGCTTGTCTGCCTGCCGCGCGTCTTCTCTTTCATCTGCGCCAATCTGCACCCTCTGTGGTTTATCGCGACAAGGACGGTGTCGCCAGCTTGACCTGCTTTCCGAGGGCCATGGACCTGGCGGAACGGATGGCCTCGAAGCCGTGGCGTTCGCGCAGGCCGTCGACGCTGTGGAGGAGGCGTTCCCATTTTTCCGAGCGCTCGCCGCCGAAGAGGCGCAACTGGTGCTGGTTGTAGTTGAGGCGGCCGAGGTGCACGCCGGCGAGCCGCACCTTCGCGCGGCGGACCCGGGCCTTGGGCATGAGCGCGTAGAGCGCTTCCAAGATTTCCGCATCCACGCACGTCGGCTCCGCCAAGGTCTGGGCGAAGGTGTGCGTATCGAAATCGCTGTGCCGGATCTTGAGCGTGACGCAGCGCGTTTCCATGCCTTCTTCGCGCAGGGCATAAGCCGCGCGCTCGGCGAGATAGACCACGATGCGCTCGATTTGCTGCCAGTCGATAAGATCCTCCTCGAAGGTGGTCTCGCGGCTGACGGATTTCGGCGGCGCATAGGGCTCGACCGGCGTTGTCGAGATGCCGCGCGCGAGGCGTTGCAGCGTGTGGCCCATCGGCCCGAACACCTCCACCAGCGTGCGCACGGGCAAGTCCATCAGGGCGCCGGCGGTATAGACCCCGAGCCGCTCGAGCGATTGCCGCGTGCGCGGGCCGATGCCCGGGATTTTCTTGAGCGCCAGCGAGCGCATAAAACCGCCGACATCTTCGGGCAGCAGGCGCAGGTAGCCATCGGGCTTCGCCTCGTCCGACGCGATTTTCGACACGAGCTTGTTCGGCGTGATGGCGAGCGTCGCGGGCAGTTGCGTGTCCTCCCGGATGCGCCGCTTGATGTGCGCCGCGATGGCATCGTCGCCGCCGAAGAGCCGCTGCGAACCCGTCACATCGACATACGCCTCATCGATGGAGGCCATCTGCACGACGGGCGACACGCTTTCGAGCACGCGCCGCACCGCTAGCGAGGCCAAGCGGTAGTGCTCGTAATTGCCGCGCATGTAAATGCCATGCGGACACAGCCGTTTCGCCTGCGCCAGCGGCATCGCCGAGTGCACGCCATACTTCCGCGCCTCGTACGACGCCGTGCACACGACCCCGCGCGTGTCGGTCTTATCGCCGCCGATAATGAGCGCCTTCCCGCGCAGGGACGGATCCCGCACCATCTCGACCGACGCAAAAAACGCGTCCATGTCGATATGCAAAATCCGCCGTTCTGTTGCCGCCGCCGTCATGGGTAACGCACCTTCTCGTCCATGCCCCCGCCGCAGCTTGGGGGGATCTATGCGAATGCCGCCTGCGCCAGCTTTCAACCCGGTACGCGGCAGACATCACGGCTTGATGCGTGCTATGGAAAGAAACGCTCATCAATCGGAATGCCGGCTTCTTGGCACAACTGCCTTAATTCATCCAGGAAGGACGCCATTCGATGATGCGCCTCCCCGCAGCATCTCAACCTATCAACAGTCGCCGGCCTTGTGAAGCCATGCCTTCTTCGCCGCCCTGCCTCCCTACTTCTCTATGTCCTCTGCGCCTTTGCGAACGTTGCTTCATACATTTCTATGCAAACCCCCGCAGCAGGGCGACGACTTTTCCTTGCACGGCGAGGTTGGCTTCCTCGACGTAGATGGGGTCCATGCTGGGGTTGGCGGGTTGCAGGCGGATGGCGGCGCCTTCGCGGTAGTAGCGCTTGAGCGTGGCGGATTGGCCCTCGACGAGGGCGACGATGGTGTCGCCATTGTTCGCGGATTGGGCGGCTTCAATGACCACGATATCCCCGTCGAGGATGTGGTCGCCGATCATGGAGTCGCCGGTCACGCGCAAGGCGTAATGCCGCTTTGTGGCCCGGATCATGGTTTGCGGGACGGAGACGGTTTCCTGATCGAGCACGGCCTCGATGGGCTGTCCCGCGGCGATGCTGCCGAGCAGGGGCAACTCGATGGCTGGCTCGGCGGCCGCGTTGGGCGCGTCGCCCAGCAGGGTCACCTGACGTTTCTTGTTCCAGCCGCGGGCGATGTAGCCCTTCTGCTCGAGGGCCTTGAGGTGTTGGTGCACGGTCGCGGGCGAGGACAAGCCGAAGTATTCGCCGATTTCCGCGAGACTCGGGCTGTAGCCTTCTCGCGCGACGAAGCCTTCCACGAAGCTGAGAATTTCTTTTTGACGTTTGGTGAGCATGGCAGCCTGACTTCCTCTTGCGTTGCGAGGGTCAGGCTATACGAATATTTACCGAAAGTCAAGCGAATAAATTTCAGAGCGATTTACGAAGGTAGAGGGCGCGGACGTTGTGCGGATAGCGCACCTCGAAGCGGGCCAAGGCCTCATCGGGGAGTCCGGTCAGTGGGGGAAAGTGATAGATGCGCTGGCCGTTTTTGCGCGTGGCTTGGTGGGAGCGGTGGACGCGTCCAATGGGATCGCGCAGGAGAATGGGCAAGGCGGGGTCGCGCTCGAGCCAGGGGCCTTGCAGGTCGAAGACAACGTTGATGCCGGCCGGGGTGGATTCAATGGCGGCGGGTTCGCCGTGCCACTCGGCGAAGGGACGTGCGCCAATTTGCCCCTTGATGTCTTCGTCGTAGGAAGACCAGCGAGGCGCGGCTTCGCGCACCCGGCGCGCGCGTTCTTCCGGGTCGAGCGGCTGCGCTTGGATGACGAACACCGCAAAGGCAAACAGGCCAATCACGAGGCCGGCCGCGATGGCAACAACCGCGCGCGGCGACATGCGTTTAACGGTCGGCCCGGCGGCGGTCGACAAACATGGTGCTGGCCCCGTCCGGAACCGCCTTCTGCCGCGTCTGTGCGAGCACTTCGAACATCTTTTGGGCGGTCTTGAATTGGCGGTACTGCGTATGCGCCACGCCGATTGACAGCGCCATCAAGGGGTAGCGGTTTTCGGAGCC
>CAZLBS010000213.1:0-2106 GCA_964557505.1 uncultured Nitrospiraceae bacterium
GTCTGCGCCGCAATGGGGGGCGCAGCTCGACGCGAGCGTGCCCGTGTGGAAAGCGCTCGACGAAGACACGGTGCACTTGCGCCTCACGAGCTTCCGTTCACGCGAGGTCGATGCGTGGGCGGCCATCTTGGAGGAAGGCTTCGGAGCGCTCCGTGGAGACGAGACCGTCGTGATCGATCTGCGCGGCAACGCCGGAGGCTATCGCGATCTCGGCGTTGATGTGGCGCGCCACCTGATCGCCCGGCCCTTCCGGCAGTGGTCTTCGGTCTCTACGAGAGTGCGCAAGGTCCCTCGTCGCTTCCGAGACCAGGTTGGGTTCCCGATGGTCCCCCGCGAAGCGCTGGCGACCTTTCCCGGCGCCCGGGTCTACGGCGGCTGGCGATTCGAGGGAGATCCCCTCGCCGACACGATGCGGCCGACGGAGAGGCTGGCGCGGAGCAAACGCCGCCCGCACCCGAGGCCAAGACCGTCGCCTTGCGCGATCAGGAATCGGGCATTGTCTTCGGCAATGCCGAGACGCTGGCGCGGTGGTCGCGTCAAGCCTTGGGCCGCGTGCTTCGGCGGGGGGTGCTGGATGATCGCTCGCGCCTCGCGGGCGAAAGCGCCATCTTCGTGTTGAACGCGGCTTCCTCCGGCAACGCAGAAGGGTTGACGACCCCTGCTGGACAGGTGCTCGATGCGGAAGCCGCCGAGGAGCAACTGCGCCAGGTGCTGCTCGAGCTGTCGCGCGGCCAGCAGGCATTGGCAGGGGGGGAGGGCGAAGGCACGTGGGCGCGGCTGCAGAGTGCGGCGCATGCCATCGCCAGCCGGTATATCCGTCCGACGCTTGCCTTCGATCCTTTGACGACGAATACAGCGAAACAGTCAACGCTTGCGAGCGTCGAGCCGGTGATGAAGCGCATTCCGAAAGGCTTCCAGATTCAGGAGCGCGGCTACTTCTGGACCGATCAGTCCTTTTCGGATGTGCAGACGTATTTGGAACGGCGTCAAGAAAATCAGGCGAACGCGGGCAACGCGCTGGCGATGGCTGGCGCCTACATGATCATGACGGCGCTGATCCTTTTCGCGGTTTACCGGGTGATGCCGCTGCTGATGCCGAAGGGCGCGGACCGGACCAAGACGATTGCGCTGGCGCTGCTGCTGATCTGCATGACGCTTGCCGTAGGCCGCATAGCCTCCGTCTTCAATGATTCCGGGTTTATTGTGCCGGCAGCGGCGGGCACGCTCTTGATGAGCATTCTCATCGGCCCGCGCGCCGGAATGATTACCGGCGTTGCCAGTTCGGTCTTGCTCTCGATGCAGTATGGATTCAGTTGGCCCTTGCTGGCGGTCATGCTGACCATGTGCACCGCGGGCGCCATGAGCGTCACGCGCGTGCGGCGGCGGCCCGACATGACGCTGGATTGCGTGCAAACGGCCCTGGCCGGCCTTGCCATGACGGTGGCCGTCGTATTGAGCCGGGGGAATGTCTTGAGTGCGGATGCTTGGCAGCCCGCCTTCTTGGTGGCCCTGAACGGCTTTGCGGTGTTGTTGCTGGTGCCGGGCGTATTGCCGCTTTTGGAGCGGCTGTTTTCCATTACGACAGACATTCAACTGCTCGAGTACTCGGACCTGAACAATGAGATTCTCGCGCGGCTTGCCATCGAAACGCCTGCTACCTTTGCCCACAGCTTGATGCTGGGACACCTCGCGGACGCGGCCTGCAATGCCATCGGGGCGAATGGGCTTCAGGCGCGGGTGTGTGCGCATTATCACGACATCGGCAAAACGCGGCGGCCCGAATATTTTTCCGAGAATCAGCAGGGCGCGAACATTCACGAAGGCTTGTCGCCGCGTCTGAGCGCGCGGGCCATTGCGGCACACGTGACCGAGGGCGCGGAAATGGCCCGCGAACTGCGCCTGCCCAAGCCGATCATTGACGGCATTCTCGAGCATCATGGCACCTGCCTCGTGAGTTTTTTCTATCAGATGGCGAAGGAGCAGTCGAAGCACGGCGACGTGCGCGAGGAGGATTTCCGGTATCCCGGTCCGACGCCGCAGAGCCGTGAGACGGCAGTGCTCATGATTTGCGACGGGGTGGAATCGGGCATTCGGAGCATCAAGAAT
>CAZLBS010000213.1:2116-4781 GCA_964557505.1 uncultured Nitrospiraceae bacterium
TCCGAATGAAGAACGCGTACGCGAGTTTATCGAGAAGCTCATCCGGGCGCGCGCGGACGATGGGCAATTTGAAGAGTGCGACATCACCTTGAAAGATTTGGCGGTCATTGCGGACACGCTGACCAAGCGGGTGCTGAGCGCGCAGCATGGGCGCATTGCCTATCCGGACAAGAAGCCCGGCCAAACCACGCCCAATGTGATCCCGCTGTCGGGCTCGGGTGGGGGAGACCACTGAGGCCTTATGGCTGCCCACAACGGCGTACGGGGGACCATGCCCTCGATTTCGATTACGGCGACCAATGCGTCGCGCTTGAAGCAGCTCTACCGGCGGGATGCGCTGGGGCGGATAGCGTCGGCAGCGGCGGCAGGCGAACATCTTGCGCGCGACGCCGAAATCAGCGTACTATTATGTGACGACGAGCGTATGCAAGAACTGAACGCATCGTGGCGCGGAAAGAATCAAGCCACGGATGTGTTGTCGTTTCCGCAGGCGGAGGTTCAGGGTGTGACCCCCCAGCCGTTGGGAGACATCGTAATCTCGCTCGAGACGGTCGAGCGCCGCTGCGGCGGGAACCGTGCGGCCATGCGCAAGGAGGTCTGCCTGCTATTTTGCCACGGTCTGTTGCACCTGCTGGGGTACACGCACGACACGCAGGAGCAAGAGGAAGCGATGGCGAAAAAGCAGGCCGAATACCTCGGCTGGCCGCTCGAGGAGGCGTGGCCTCAGGCGTAGTGAAGCGCCCCGCCTCATCCAGCGGGATTACAGGCAACCGGTACCGCGGCGCCCATGGGCGAAAGCGGCAAGCATGCTTCGGGACGAACATGCTGTGCGTGGCGCGCGAGACCGCTTAGAAGGACTCCGGCTCCTTGGACGAAGGCAGTACCCCGGCGGGGCAGAGTGCCAAAGGCACTGTGCGCCCGCACAAGACGGGGTCGTCGCAGGTGGACAACGAACCGCCGCGACACCAGGCAAATGGGCCAAAGGCCGCCTCCACCGGCCCGGGGCTACCCAAGGGCGCGCCTGCGCCATCCGGCCGCCGCGGCGAAAGCGGGGGCTGGAGGCGCGTATTCGGCGCGGTATATCCCGTGCGCCTGTTTCTTCTTGCTGGCCTTATGGCGTCCGCCATGTTGATTGCGCCGCTCGCGCGCACCCAGCCCGCTACCCCCGCAGCGAGCCAACCGAGCCAAGAGCAAGGGGGCGAGGCGGTTGCGGTAGATGCCGCTACGCCAGAATTGCAGGTGGCGTCAAGCGCCGGCGCGAAAGAATTGCCGCCGGATGCGGAAAACGAGCCGCCCTTTCCCCCCGCCGTTTTGACGATTGTCATAATCCTGCTGTTGCTGTCTGCTTTTTTCTCGGGTTCCGAGACGGCATTCACATCCTTGCACAAGATTCGCTTGCGCGCGCTTTCGGAAGAGCAGACGGCCACGGGACCTCTGATTGCCCGGATGATGGACAACCCTGCCGAGTTGTTGACGACCATTCTGGTCGGCAACGCGCTGGTCAACGTGCTTATCGGGGTGAGCCTCGGCGGGCGGATGGACATTCTGCTTGGCCAGACCTTTGCGTCTTTCGGGATGTCGGACTACTTCGACGTGGCGGCGACATCCTATGTGTTGGCAGTGCTGCTGACCACGGGCATTCTCGTGTTCTTCGGCGAGGTGTTGCCGAAGGTGATCGCCGTCACTGCGCCGGAAAAATACGCCCGGGTGGCGTGCATCCCGCTCTATGCCGCGGATTGGCTGCTGTCGCCGCTGCGGCAAGGAAGCCTCTGGGTCACGAGCGTGGTGTTCCGCGTCACACGTTTCAGCGAGTTGCAGGCGGCGCCCTTCATCACCGACGACGAACTCAAGGCGGTGTTGTTCGATACTGAGCAGAAAGGCCTTATCCCCGAAGAAGATCTCCAGATGATTGAGGGCATCCTCGACTTCACCGACAAGCGCATCCGGGAGATCTTGACGCCGCGGCCGGATGTGATTGCAATCAATGCCGATGCCTCCATTGATGACGCATTGGCGATGCTCCGCGAGCACGAGCATTCGCGCATGCCGGTGTATCAAGAAGACCTGGACCACGTCATTGGGGTGCTGGTGATTAAGGACGTTTTGCCGCGGGTCGCGCGGGGCGAAGTGCATTTGGAAGTGCGGCGCTTTTGCCGGAAGGCGTTCTTCGTCCCTGAGACGATGCCGGTGCATGAGTTCGTGAAATTCGCGCAGCGCCGCCGGACGCACCTTGCCGTGGCTGTCGATGAATATGGGGGCACAGCGGGCATTGTGACGCTGGAAGATGCGCTCGAGGAAGTTGTGGGCGACATTTTCGACGAAGGGGAAGTGGAAACCAGCATGGTGCAGCCGATAAGCGATACGGAGTTTCGTATAGACGGCGGCATCTCGCTGGAGGAATTGACGGCGAACACGGGATTTCAGCCGGAAGAAGAAACCGAGCACAACACGATAAGCGGCTTCCTGATGGAAAAGGCCGAGCGCGTGCTGATTGAAGGCGACGCGATCACGGTGAATGGCGGGGTGTTCACGGTCGAGCAGATGGAAGGACACCGGGTCGTCAGTTTGCACATGGCGCTCGTGGCGCCATCGGGCGAAGAGCAGGACACCGAGGAGGCGGCCTCATGAGCAGCTTGCTGCTGGCCAGCTTTGGAATCTTCCTGGC
>CAZLBS010000213.1:4791-6675 GCA_964557505.1 uncultured Nitrospiraceae bacterium
CTGGCGAAGGCGAATCCCATCCGGATGAAGCACTTGGCCGAAGACGACGGCAATCGGCGCGCGCAAGGGCTCCTGCAATTTTTCGAGCGGACCGACATCATCCTTACGATGCTGCTCATCGGCACGAACATGGGCACCATCGCCGGCACGGTGGCGTTGTCGCGGGGTCTCGACCCCATCGATGCGACGGGGGTGCTGGCCACCTTTATCGCGGCGCCGTTCGTCATGATCTTCGCCGAGATCATTCCGAAGTCGGTGTTTCTGCGGCATCCGGTCGTGTTGTCGCTGTGGCTGCAGCCAGTCATGCGGTTCTGGCACTGGGCATACCTGCCCCTGTCCTATCCCGTGGTCGTGACGATTCGTGTGTTGCAGCGGGTCACGGGCGTCCACGATGCCACGGCCTTGAGTCCGCTGATGTCTTCCATCGAGGATTTGCGTTCGCTGGTGGACGAGAGCGCCGACCGGGGCTCCATCGACCCTGAAGAGCAGCAGATGATTCACTCGGTCATCGATCTGCGCAATACCGCGGTGCGCGAGGTCATGACGCCGCGGATCGATATCGACGCGCTGCCGGTTTCGGCGACCCGCGCCGAGTTGTTCGAGTGTTTCGCGGCAACAGGCCGGACGCGGATTCCGCTCTATGAAGAAACCATCGACCGGGTGGCGGGGATCATCAATGTGTACGACGTGCTCATGGATTCCGCGCGGACGGAGGATGCATCGAGCGCTATTTGCGGCCAGTCAAGCATGTGCCAGACAGCATCAACGTAGGCGACTTGCTGCGCGAATTGCGAAGCGAGCAACAGCACATCGCCATCGTAACCGATGAATATGGCGGCACTCATGGCATGGTGACCATTGAAGACATCCTCGAGGAAATCTTCGGGGAGATTCAGGATGAGCACGATACGGAAGAGCGGCGCCTTGTCCGTATCGCCGCGAACACCTATATTGTGGACGCGCGCATGGCGCTCGACGAGGCGACAGCAGCGCTCGGCCTGGACATTCAGGACGACACGGTCGAAACCGTCGGGGGATGGATTACGCACGTTGCAGGGCATATCCCCGTGAAGGGAGAGGTGCTGACCGCGGAAGGCGTGCGGGTCACGGTGCTGGACGCGGAAGAGACGCATGTATCGCGGCTGCGCGTGGAACTAACCGGGCATCCGGAGGCACAGGATGAGCCCGAAACACAAAGATGATAACGCAAGCCCCCTGGGCTTTCTGAGCCGCCTTCGAAAAGCATTTACCAACTATCTCTTCGCTGGGCTGACCGTCTGGGTGCCGCTCATCGTCTCGCTCTGGGTCACTTGGTTCGTCATTCAGAATTTTGTGCTGGTGATCGAGG
This sequence comes from uncultured Nitrospiraceae bacterium, assembly GCA_964557505.1. Classification (GTDB taxonomy): domain Bacteria; phylum Hydrogenedentota; class Hydrogenedentia; order Hydrogenedentales; family CAZLBS01; genus CAZLBS01. The sequence continues at coordinate 6,140 of CAZLBS010000213.1, forward strand.
CGGCTCTCCAGGGGCTTGTCGTGCTTATGAAGAATGCCGGCGCCCGGTATGAATGGCTCGGGTTCTTGCAGCACATTCAATACCAGTTTGGCTTCGGCATCGCGATTGCGCTTGTCATTTTCTTGTCGACCGGACTCATCGCACGCTTTATCATCGGCCAGCGCATCATCGCCTTCGCCGACTGGCTGGTGCACCAAGTGCCGTTCATCAACCGGGTGTACCGGGCCGTGCAACAGATTCGCGATACGTTCGTGAACCGGCAGGGCGCCATGTTTCAGAACACTTGCCTGGTCGAGTATCCGCGGCCCGGGGTGTATGCGGTCGCGTTTGTCACGTCGACCGAGTATGGCTTGGTGCAGAATGCCCTCGAGAAGGATCTTGTGGCGGTGTTTATGCCGAGCACGCCCAACCCGACGACGGGGTTCTTGATGTATATGCCCCCCGACCAGGTGACTATCATCGACATCACGACAGAGGAAGCCTTGAAGCTGATTGTGTCGGCAGGGGCGTACATCCCAGGAGAAGGGCCGCCGATC
>CAZLBS010000214.1:0-6669 GCA_964557505.1 uncultured Nitrospiraceae bacterium
TCTCAGGCGCAGGGGGCTGGGTTCGAAGCCGGCATCCGGGAGCCTGCTCGCCAGCCATTGGGCATGGCCAGGCGCCGAGGCATGCCGGTCAAGCCGGGCCCCCGCTTGGCTGAGCAGGAGCGGCAAGTCATGCGTGTATGCAGTGCCAACTGTGCCGGGCGGTATAAAGCCCGCGTGCGGCCCTCGCGCGAGGAGCACATCCGTGCATACAGCACAAGCGCCTAGGAGCAACGCGGCGGCGAAAGGCCGCCATCCCCGCACATGGCGAAACACGCTGCTGCCACGGCCTGCCACGGCGTGGCGCGTCAGCTGGAGGCGTCGCGCGTGGCGGCTGCGTCCCAGATCGCCGATGTCTCGGCCTCGCGCTGACTTTCCAAGCGGGCCACTTCTTCGGCCATTTCAGCCTGCAGCCGTTCCGCGTCATTCGGATTCGACGCAATGTCAGCCGTGTACCGCGTTTTGACTTCTGCGATGCGCGCGGCGTACTTCTGGTCGATGTCCGCAATGCGGTCACGCTCATCTTCGGTAAGTTGCTTGGTTGGCCCGGCCTCGCGTTCGAGCCGTTCCATGGCCAGTTCGTATGCACTCTTCATGCTTGCGCTCCCCTATGCGTTTACAGCGAAAACTCATCTTCCAAGATGCTGGCGATAAAGGCCTCGACCGACACCGGAAACAAATCGGGATTGGGCGTCAGTATAACGCCTGTCGTGATGTCTTCGTATCGCTCCAGGTCATCCAGCACCCGGCTCACCGCGGCGTCCATGCCGTCTGGCAGATGCTCCACTTCAAGGTGTTCCGAGGAACACTCCACCGGCCGCCCCTTGAATCCCATGAAGCCGAAGATGCGTCCCTGAAGGGCTGCGTCCAAATACTCGTCGCCAAAGATTTCAGCATAGCTGGGTTCGAGGTGTCTCGGGCGGACGATGAAGCGCGGGGACACATGCACGCGCCCCTTCACGCGGGTCGTCCGGTGGCCGGGTTCGGTCGCTTCGCCCAAACAGACGTATGGCAACTCGTGGTAGCCGGTCACGATTCCATATGTTGGCTTGCGCAATATGCGCGTCATTTCGTAGACCATCCGCAAATCGCGGGGATTTATCATGCGTGCCGTTCCTTATGCCTGGCCGTATGCCGCAGGCGGGTAAACACTTGGCGTCCTTCCCCCTATTCGCGGGGTTGGCCGGAGGGCGCGTTTTCGAACGACAGGCCGATAACCTCGAGTCCTCCGCCGCGTTCGAGGCGGTACTCGATGGTCAACGAATCGCCTGGGGAAAGGCGCTCGAAGTCCGGCGGCGACACCGGGACGGTGACTTCACGCAACTCGGCAGGCGGCAGTAATCGCAGTGTGACGAGCGGCGGGCCGTCGAGATCATCTTCGTCCGAGGCGATCTTTTCAACCACCTGCGCTGAGGCAGCCTGGACCGGCGCCATTCCAAACAAACGCACGCTCGCGTTTTGGAAGAGCAAGGCCGCGAGAATGAGCGCGCCGATGACGAAGTACAACCGGGCCCCAGGCGGCAGCATCCCCGGCCGGCTCAGATCCGTTTCTTCCCGCTCGATGTCTCGGCGAACGCCAAGCGCACGATCGCGAAAATTCGGCCGGGTGTACTTCGTCGCCATCGGCGCTCAGCAGGGCTGCACGCCTTACGGCGTCAACACGACCTTGCCGCTTGTCTTGCGCTCGCTCACGTCGCGGTGAGCCTGCGCTGCTTCATCGATCGAGTACGTATGCTTCACAAAAAACTGCAACTTGCCCTCGGCTAACCATTCATTCAAATCGTGCACGGCATGCTTTACCGCGCCGGTGTCTTTCATATAATCCATCAAGTGGAACCCGGCGAGCGTCTTGTTGCCGGCCAGAAGTTCCACAGGATTCACCATGACGGGCGTCTTGCTCGCCAGTCCCAGCGTAATCAGCATGCCGCGGCGCTTGACGATCTTGAGGCTCTTCTCGAACACCTCGCCGCCCACCGACTCGATCACAAGCTCGCAGCCGTGGTTGTTCGTCAACGCCATAGCCTTCGCCGCAAAGTCTTCTTCGGTGTACACGATCGGGTGCTCGCAGCCGAGTTCCTGAATGAACGCGGCCTTTTCCTGCGTGCTGCACGTGCCCATGATGACCGCGCCGACATTGCGCGCAATCTGCACCATAATCGAGCCAAGCCCACCCGCGGCTGCTTGAATGAGGCAGGTTTCCCCGCCGTGCAGTTTCCCCAGCGTAATCAACGCGTGGTAGGCCGTGAAGTATTGGCACGGAATCGCCGCCGCTTCCGCGAACGGCAAGTCCCCCGGAATGGGCATGAGTTGGTCGGCGGGCGCAATGGCATACTCGGCATAGCCGCCTGAGCAAAACCCCATCACGCGGCCGCCCGGCGTTACGTTGGCAACGCCGTCGCCAACGGATTCCACCGTGCCCGCGATCTCGAAGCCGGCGCCGTAGGGCGGTTTCGGCCCGCCCGGATACAAGCCCTCGCGCTGCATGATATCGGCGTAATTGAAACCCGCCGCGCCTACTTTGACGAGCACCTGACCTGCATCTGGACTCGGCACGTCGACCTCTTCCAGTGTCAACACATCCGGCCCGCCATATTCCTTAACCGCAATTCGTTTCATCAGTCGACTGCTCCCCCGTCCTTGTATGGTTCATAACATCAGTCCGCTATAGTACAAAATAGAGAAGATGAGACCAAGGCATCAATGCATGCTGTTAAGACGCACAGCGAACGGCGAAACAAAAAGACGCGCTTGGGTCTGAAGCACTATTCAACCGGCCCCGCCGAAAACCAGATTCGCTCGATGCGCGCCTGATGCCCATTATTGCCGCCGGTTTCCGGCTGAAGAATGAGCCGGGCGGCCTTGCCGGTGTAGCTTGGCTGCTCGCCCAGGCGGATGCTGTAGTCCCGCATCTTGCCGTCCGGAATGATTGCCATATCCACTGTCCCGCCCGTCTCGGGGCCGTTATCCCCCAGGCGTTGCCAGCGCACGATGAGGCGGTCTGCCCCCGTCTCAAACGCGGCACGGATATTGAGGACTGGTGCGGCGGCCGCATCCCAGACTTCATCCGGCCCGATGAGTTCGGGACGCGCACCGGTCAGCCGCACATGCCAGGCGCCCTCCAAGGGCCAGCCGTCATCTGACGCTTCGCGCAGCGTCCAGCTCTGGCGCGTGCGTTCGAAGACATAGGCGGGCCGTGCATCCGGGTCTGCATGCGCATACACATATTCCCGAATGGCATCGACACTGCCAAGAATCAAGGTGTACTCATATTCATACTGAATGTCATGGTCGAGGATTTCCGTCCGTAAGGGCGCGAAGTAGCCCGTGGGGGCGTCCTGAGGCTCGCCCGCGCCGGGCTTGCCCGCGAACCCGCCCGTAAAGCGATGCGTTTCCGGCGACCATACGCCGATGCCCCAGCCGTCATCGTTGACGAGCGCGGCCCAGCTTTCCGTCGCGTACCAGCCTTCCCACGGCCCCCCCTCGACTTCGGCCGGCGGGATGGACGTATCCCAAATCTTCTCGACCCGGTACAGGCCGCCGCCGGTAAAGGGGGCATCGCCAGTATAGGTGTACAAGCGGTAGTAGGGCCCGTTGGTATACACTGCGGGCAGTTCCTGGCTGCGCGCAGGATATTGCGTGGTATCTGGGCGCGCGTTGTTGAGCCGTGAGCGCACCTTGGCGGTTGGCCCTTCGAGCTCTATCCATACCTCGAATGTGCATTCGCCGGGCACGCCGTCCATCGGCCACTGCATGGGGATGCACTTCACATAGAGCGACTCCCCATCGTTTTGGTGCGCCAGCACCTCCGACTCGTTGCCATAGCAATCCCCCGACTGAATGGGGTTCCACCCGAGAAAGCGCCAGTTCGGATGCACCCGCTCGCCCTCGGGTTCAAACGGCGCCGGTCCCGAATAGAATGACATCTGAATCTGCCGGCCCCAGTCGTGGCTGTTGATGAGGTTCTCATCACTCCCCGATTCCGACACCCACGTAATCGCCCCGCCGATGTCGAGATTAACCCCCACGCGAATCTCGCCGTTTTAGAGGTAGCTCATGTCTGAGAAGGACGACTCTGCCGCCGCCGCAGGCAGCGCCAAAAGACAGCACGCCGCAAACACCAGCAACGTGCGGCTCTTAGCAATCCATGTCTGAATCATCGTGACCTCCGTTTTGGCCGTGTGCAGGGGATGCCGTATGATGTCCGCATAGCCCAAAACTGTTACAATGTATACTTGCAGGTTAGCCCACAGCCTCGGCCAACTGCGGAAGCATCACGCCCGCGGGGCCGTGGAGGAAGTAGTCGGTAATCCCTTCCGTCGTGAAGTCGGTTTGCTCGATGTTGACCTCGATGATTTTGGCGCCGTGGTGTTTGGCGGTGACGGGCAACTGAGCAGCTGGAAACACCTGCGCACTGGTACCGACGACGATGACCACGTCCGCCCGCCGCGCCTCGCGCTCGGCATTGACGAGCGCCTCCTCGGGGATCATTTCGCCAAACATGATCACGTCGGGTTTCATCAGCCCGCCTGCCGGACAATGCGGCGGCGTGGCGGGCATATTGTCGGGATCGAGCGGCTCGCTGTAGTTCGATGTCATCGACCGCAGGCGCCGGGCGTTGCCGTGATACTCGATGACGTGCTTGCTGCCGCCCATCTGATGCAGGTTGTCGATATTCTGCGTAATGACCGCATGCAGCTTGCCGCGCTGTTCCAACGCCGCCAGCGCCACATGCCCCGGGTTCGGTCCGCAGTCGTGCGTCATCGCGGCGAGTTCCGTCCAGAACTTCCACACCTTGTGCGGATTTTCGAGGTAGGCGTAAATGGTCGCGTACTCCTCGATGGGATACTTCTCCCAGATGCCGCCGGTGTCGCGGAAGGTCGGGATGCCGCTCTCGGCCGACATGCCCGCACCCGTGACGGCGATCGCGTGCTTCGCGTTCCGAACGGCTGCCGCCGCTTGCTGCAAGGTATGCTCCGATTCAGCCGTCATGCCTGCTTCTCGATGCGCTCCAACCCGCCCATGTACGGACGCAGGGCTGCTGGAATAACGACGCTCCCATCGGCTTGTTGACCGTTTTCCAAAATCGCTACCGCTGTGCGGCCAATCGCCAGGCCCGAGCCGTTCAGCGTGTGCACGAACGCCGGCTTCTTGTCGCGCTTGAAGCGGATGTTTGCCCGGCGCGCCTGGAAGTCCGTGAAGTTCGAGCACGAGCTGATTTCACGATACGCATTTTGCCCGGGCAGCCAGACCTCGATGTCATACGTCTTCGCGGCGCTGAAGCCCAGGTCCCCCGTGCACAGTGTCACGACGCGATAGGGCAGCTCGAGCTTCTGAAGGATGGCCTCGGCATTGGCCGTCAACTGTTCGAGTTCATCCCAAGACGTCTCGGGCGCCACGAATTTCACCAGCTCCACCTTGTTGAACTGATGCTGCCGGATCATGCCGCGCGTGTCTTTGCCGTAGCTTCCTGCCTCGCTCCGGAAACAGGGCGTATAGGCGGTGTAATAAATCGGCAAGGCATCGCCCGGCAGAATCTCTTCGCGATGGATATTCGTAACGGGAACCTCGGCCGTCGGAATCAACCACAGATCGTGGCCTTCTGCACGAAACAAATCCTCCGCGAACTTGGGCAGTTGCCCGGTCCCTGTCATGCTGTCCGAGTTGACGAGAAAGGGCACGAAGACCTCGGTGTAGCCATGCTCGCGCGTATGCACGTCGAGCATGAATTGCATGAGGGCACGCTCCAGTTGCGCGCCAGGGCCTTTGAGCAACGCAAAGCGCGAGCCCGCCACCTTCGCCGCGCGCTCGAAATCGAGAATGCCCAAGCCCTCGCCAATATCGACATGGTCCTTTGGCTCGAAGCCGAACTGCGGCGGCTCGCCCCAGCGGCGTTCTTCCCGGTTGCACGTTTCATCTTGGCCCTCAGGCACGGTCTCATGGGGCAGGTTCGGAATGGCCAGCAACTCGGCATGAAGCTCAGCCTCGAGCACGCGGCTGGCTTCCTCCATCCCCTTGACCTGCTTGCTCAGCTCGGCCACCGCCGCGATGGCCTCGCTGGCGTCTTCGCCCGCCTTCTTCTTCTGCCCGATTTCCTCCGAAGCCCGCTTCTGCTCCGCGCGCAACTGCTCGAAGGCATGCAGCTTTTCACGGCGCTGCCCGTCGAGCACCAGCAGCGCGTCGAGAATGTTCGCGTTCCCACGAAGCTTCAGCGCCGCTTTCACACGTTCCGGCTCGTCGCGTATCAACTTGATGTCCAGCATGACTGCTTATCAGCTCCCCTCTTGGCTCTTCAGAATTTGGAGGATACGGCGCGATCCCCTCGAGACGAATGCGATGCATGAGCGGCAATTGCGCAAGCGATTCGGCCTCACCGGCAAGGCCGTGGAAGCAAAAGGCCCAGGACCTTCGCGGCGCGTCACATGCGGGCCGGCCGCTTGCCCGGCGCCTTCGCCATTCCGTCAACCTCCGCGCAAAATATCGAGGATGCGGTCGAGTTCGTCAAGGTTGTAGTAGTCGATTTCGATCTTGCCCTTGCCGCCTTTGCCCTGTTTCACGGCGACCTTGGTGCCGAGGCTGCGCCGAAGCTCGCCCTCTAGGTGCTGGATGTTCGGGTCGGGCGGAGCAGGCTTCGTGCCGCCGCCGCCCGATGTTTTCCTGGGCGTGGCCATCTGC
>CAZLBS010000215.1:0-6629 GCA_964557505.1 uncultured Nitrospiraceae bacterium
CGGCCGAGAGCTTCGCGCCAATCGCGCTCGAAGTATTCCATGCCCTCGATACTTTGGTACCGGTACGGAGGGGCGCCGCCAGTTGCATCAAGCGGCAGATGGAAGTAGACGTCCCGCGGGCCTCGCACATGGGGTGCGGGGATCGTGAGTTGCTCGCCGCGATAGGCAATGGCGGTCTTGGCGCCCGCGGCGTCGACCCGGACGGCCTCGCGCGCGCGATAGGGGACGGCGCCTTGATTCCCAGCAGATGTTACCGCCACTTCGCCATCGACCACGTGAACATCGGACCCGCCCTCGTCTGCATCATCAACGACAACCGCGAAGGAGGTGCCCAAGTCTTCTATCGTGGCATGGGGTGTGGTCACCGTGAATCCGCGCGCGGATTCATCGACATAGAACCCTGCCTTGCCGCGGCGGATCCCCATGGCGAAAGGAGTCTGCAGGTCGAACTCGGCGGGACCTGTAATGGATGCAATCGCCCCGGAATCGAATGTGAACGAGGCAGCGCCCGAGTCGAGGCGATAGCTTCCGGGATAGAGCCAGCCTGCCGGGCTTGCCAAGGTCTCACTCCATACGGCGTCTTGGGTCGCGCTCAGTGTGGCAAGGGCTCTTCCACGGCTCAGGTCTTGCTCTTGGCCTAGTTGCACGAACACCAGCCAGCCAATGAACATGAAGGCGATCATCGCGGCGGCGGCCATCGCGCTAATGCCCCACGGCACGCGCGGTTTGGGACGCGCCGCCAAGAGCGCGCCCTCGGACCACGAACGCCCGGACACCGCCGACCGTATCGCGGCCTCCAGCGTGAGCTGTTCGACGAAGGCCTCGCGAAAACGCGCATCGCTGTCGAGCGCTTGGGCGAGCGCCAGCATTTCATCCTTGCTGAGGTCTTCGTGCACGTAGCGCTCGACCCACTCTTCCGGGGGCTTGCTCATGACGAAGTCTCCGCCGCGGCCGTGTGCTTGCGTGTGCAGTCACGGAGCGCGCCGCGAATACGGTACAGCCGCTTGCGCACCGCTTCGACTTGGAGATTGAAGCGCGACGCGAGTTCCTCGTAGGTGAGCCCTTCCCGGTAGCAGGCCGACAGCAGCGCTTTGGGTTCCTTAGCTAGGCGCGCCAGGCAATAGTCGAGCGCCTCGAGAAGCGTGGCGTGGCGAGCTGCGTGCGTCTCGCGTTGCGTGAGTTGAAAGGCGTTCTCGACGGCCTCATTGAGGATGCGCTCCTCGACGGTGACAAGCCGGCGTTCTCTCCGGAGCGTCTCGGCCGCTTTGTAGCGCACGATGGTCCGGCACCAGGCGACGAGGGAGGTGCCTTCCTCGAACTCGCCATACTTGTCCATGACCACAAGGTACGCTTCGTGCACGGCATCTTCCGCGCGGGCATGATCTCGCAGCAGCCCGTAGGCATAGGCCACGAGCATTGGGCGCATTTCGAGCGCCTGCTTCACGATTCGGTTTCGTTGTTCGGTGCTCATCTAACAGAAGTATGACGCTCAAAGTGCGAAAAGTGGACATCAGGCTTAGACTTATTTCTTGTCCACTTCTATACTGCCTGGCGCCATTCTTCACTAATCGCGACCCCGGAACTTACGAAGCGAGGCCAATGCAACAGATGAAGATTGGATGGCTTGCGGCTGGATTGATGATTGCCCTTGCGGCACACGCGCAGGATGACGTGCAGCATAACAGGGGCTACCAGATCGCTTTGCTGGGCCACAGCCAATTCGCGGAGTCCGCTCAAACGCTTCCGTCGCTCGCCGCCTATTGCGGTTATCTCAGGCACGAGCAGTTTTTCCACTTCAGCGGCGGATTCGGCGGGGCGCCGGGAAACATCTGGGGCGAGACTCACCCCGAAGAAAGCATCAAGGCGATCCTCCAGTACGGAGGCAACGAGATGATGGGTTTGACGGCCCATTACCGGGAGAGCGAACTCGAGGACTACCAGCTCTGGATCGATTTGGCATTGGCCAACAACAACCCGCTCGAGAGAGTGTTCATCATGGCGCCCCACGCGCCGCACTCGGACCGGGACTACGCCGGGATACGCGCCGAGATGGACGATATCAATGCCATGGTTCGTGAGCGAATTGACCAACTGCGGGCGGTGTATCCCTATATCGAGTTCTTCACAGTCCCGACGGGCGAAGGCACGGTCCGGCTTTGGGAACTTATGGAACTGGGGCAACTGCCCGAGGTGCTCGGCGACCGTCAAAACCTTGGCGATCCGGACGGTCTGTATCTTTACAACGACAACGTACACGTAAGCGAATTCGTCAACGAGTTGTCGCACCTGCTTTGGCTGGCGTGCATCTACAAGTTCGACGTGCGCAAGTATTCTTACGAATCGTCCTTCCAGTACGACTTGCGTCCGCTGGCCTGGGACATTGCAACGAGCGACTCCGCCTATACCCTCTACAACGGCACGGAACATGAGAACCATGGCCCGGTCATTGAATTTGGCGGCGGCGCATCGGATGGCCAAATTTTCAGCCCTGGCGAAAGCGCGATTACGATGACGCCCAACGCCTGGGACCCGGATGGCGCCGTCAGCCGGGTGGATTACTACATCAATGGCCATCTGCAGGAAACGCAGTCAGCGAAATCTATCGGCAGCTATACGTGGTTCAATCCGCCGCCCGGCATCCACACGCTGACCATGACGGCCACGGAAGCCGAGGCAGGATTGCAACACTCGACCTCAGCGCGTGTTCTCGTGTCGGAGGTGAATCCCGCCAACATCGCGCCCACGGTCAGCCTGACGGCGCCGCCGGACCAGAGCGCAATCAACCAGAGAATCCCGGTAACGGCGGTCGCCACAGCCGCAGATGTCGACGGCGAGATATTCAAGGTGGAATTCAGGCGGGACGGCGCACTCTGGGGGACGCGCTTCGAGCCGCCGTATGCGTGGACGTTCGGCGGAGCCCCCATGACCGTCACCGCAACAGCCTACGATATGTATGGCGCAAGCGCGTCTGCCAGTCTACGGGTGACCAAAATAGCTGGAGGATTGGGGATTGCTCCTCCCGGTGTCGTGCTGGCCTCGCCCGAGCAAGATGGCGTCTATGAAGAGAGCAACTCGCTTACCGCCGTTGCGCAGCCAGTCGATATTGACGGGCTGCTCACTGGGGTTGCGTTTTACGTCAACGGCGACTTGGCTGCCAAACTCACCGCTCCGCCCTACGAACTCGCCCTCAACTACCTGACCGCCGGCGACCATGAACTCGCGGTGGTGGTCCGCGACGACCAAGGCGCGGCGGTTCAGCGAACTGTTCTGTTCACCATCACGCCGGATGCTGTTGGCGACATCGACGGCGACGGGGTTGCCGACGCCGATGATGCCTTCCCCAATGACCCTGGCGAGTGGGAAGATGCCGACGGCGACGGACTCGGAGACAACTTCGAGCAAGTGATTATCGACTTCGACAGCGGCGATGCCTTCGACTCCCTGGACGACGTAGTCCCGGAAGATGACTTTGATGGCGACGGCTTGGCGAACTCTCGGGAAGCCGAATTCGGAACCGACCCGACCGACGGCACGACCGTGGCAGCACTTGGCGGCAGCGCCGCAATCCTGCTCACGATGTTGGTTCTCGGCGCGGCGGCGCTGCGAGGTCGGCAAGGCTTGCGATTACCGTGGTGCAGCGAATAGACCCATTGGCCAATATGTTCGGCCCGAGGGATGCGCTGGCGACAATGCGTCCGGCGTAGATTCTGCTTCACTACGCAGGAATTTGTAATGCAAATACGCGATACATATAGAAAGGTGTGTATTATGAAGTGCTTGTGTGTCCCGGCTCTATTTGTTTGTTCCGTATCGTTCGCGCAGACCGATTTCCTTGACGAGCAGTTCGATGTCAATCGGACCAACGACATTTTGTACGGGACTGGCGTGGTTCAAGCGCCTGCTCCGGGCGAGATAGACCTTCTGCTGGACCTCTACGAACCTACCGGGCCCGGCGTGCCGCCCTTGAAGCCGGGGTTCGTCATCATTCACGGCCGCGGGAGCGACAAGGGCAGCGGCAAGTTCGTGAGTTGGGCCACAGACTATGCGAAGCGTGGCTACGTATGCGTCTCGATTAATTATCGTGTGGAAGAGGATGACCCGCCCACACCCGGCGACGATCAACGGGAGCGCAACGTCAATGCCGCCGTCGAAGACGCCGTCAAAGCGATTGGCTGGCTTAGGGCCAACGCGGCAACCCTCGGGGTTGACCCGACGCGCATTGCTATCGGCGGCAACTCCTTTGGCGGAGTGACATCGCTCTTCACGGGCTTTCTGGAACTGGGACCAACCGCCGAAGTCCAGGTAGTGGTGAGTTACGCGGCCGCTATGTCTGACGACAACAACGAGGGAATGGAATCGGAGATAGACGCCGACGACCCGCCGGTGATTTTGATTAATGGCGACAACGACAATCTCGTACCCTTATCGCGTGCGGTGGACGTGGCAGATGCGGCAGCGGCTGCCGGAATCCCCTACGAATTCCATTTGATGGAGGGTGTCGGTCACACCGGCGTGTACAACGAACGCAAAACCTTTATCCTGCCCGACGGCGAGACGCCGTTCGAGAAGATAGAGGCATTTCTCTATACCCATCTAGAACTCGCGGCAATCGGTCAGACTAACGGGATGGATGCGTTTCCGGAGCCCCCCCCTGGCACGCCCCTGGGCGGATACGCGCTATCGGGGCTACTCATCTTGGCGCTGAGCGCGTACATGGTCAGCAGAATCCGCCGGTTCGAGTATGAGGCTGTAAAGGGCAACAAACAGTTTGGCGCAGAGCTTCGTCGTTAGCCCCGGGTTGACGCTAGCCGAGTTGCTTCCATGTAAACGGAGCTAACGATTCGCTTTACAAGCTTGTTTAAGTGTCTTCGCATTTTAATGTATTCATCGTTGGCGTTCGCCCAGCATGCGGATCCAATTCTAGAGGTGAAATGGTCAGGTGAAGAGAGCTGCGCGATAAAGGCCGATGTTTTCTCCCGATACGACATGGGTACCACACGGTTTTGATGCGCCACCGCCAATGCTTTCCGTCTGCCACGACGTTGCCGTGGCTTGCTGCATATTGCGGCTAAGTCGATCACGAACAAGTCTACTATCCGGGCTGGAACCAGGTCGGTGAGCCCGGGAACATTTCGGACCGGACGGCTGAAAATGAACGATTTCATAACGCGAAGCTTTTCCGTGATGGCTGCGGCATGTCTGTGGTTCGTCACATCGGCGGCCGCCCAGTATGACCAGCCTATTTACACCGTGGAACGGATGAACAACGTCAAGTATGGCGAAGGCCTGCTTGCATCCGGCGAGAGCATGGATCTGCTTCTCGACGTTTACATGCCCGTGGAGAGCACGGGCAGGATGCGCCCGGCCATCATCAAGGTACATGGCGGCGGCTGGACAGGGGGCAACAGGCGGGTGCAGAACTCGGTCCCCTTCTGCACCTTCTATGCGGAGCGCGGGTTCGTGGCTTTCTCCATCAGCTACCGCTTGGCCGGCAACAATCCCCCGCCTGCGCCGGAGTCTTGGGCTGCCCTGTGGGCGGGTGCCGATATCCCTGAGGTGGACGCGTCTTTCGCCGGCGCACAGGACACCGCCACCGCCGTGCGATATGTGCGCGCAAACGCCGAATTGTACGGCGTGGACCCCTCCATCATTATCGGAGCGGGCGGATCAGCGGGCGCATTCAATGTGCTGCATGTCGGGCTAGACGATGAGGATCGCTTTCAGTCAACGCTGCCTATCAACAATCCGGAGCAGTCGTCCCGCCTTTCAGCCGTGCTCGACCATTGGGGCGGCCATCTTGACCTTGCGAGTATCGACAGCAACGATCCGCCCGTAGCTATTTTTCACGGCACAAGGGACGGCGTCGTGCCGTTTTTCTTTGCGGAGATTCTGGCCGGCGCACTGACCATTTCCAGGCGCGAGGCGCTGGCATTCGCCGCCGGCCTTTCCTCAACCGGCCAACATATTGTACCTACCGTAAACACATGCGCAGTAAGCGCCGCTCCGCTCGGCATTCAGGTCCATAACGGCTCGGAGTGCTACAGCAAGGCGATGCACGCATGGGCCTTCCGGCACGAAGTCGAGTTAGCATTTATCCTGCCAGGCAAGCCCACGGATACCGGCCATAGGGAATCCTTTAACGGCAAGTTGAGGGATGAATGTTTCAACGTGAATCTGTTCATGACATTCAGCGACGCCCGCGACACGCCGGACGCTTGGCGCCGAATGCACAATAAATTCAGGCCTCATCTCGCACTAGGGGGCATGCCCCTCAGTGAATACGCCGGTGCCTTGACCCAAATCAAGGAAACGCCTGTCCCGAAAGTGTCCAACGCCTAGTGACCCAGTTTTCCGGGGACCCTCACCTCACCCACCAACTGTCCATCCTATACACGACGTTTGACAATATCATGGGGCAGAGGTAACCTCACCCTGAAAGGGTGGTGCAGCGGCTTGTTGCTGATTAACAATTGGGCAATGACATGACGTTGATGCAACGGGAGATTAGTGCGCTTGCCGAACCTAAGAACTGAAGGGCCTTCTCACGGCATACGGTGTCGTTCCCGAATACTCCTCCTTGTTGCGGGCCAAGGACTTGTAATGCCGGCACTCTCGATTGAAATCGTCAC
>CAZLBS010000216.1:0-6604 GCA_964557505.1 uncultured Nitrospiraceae bacterium
GAGGCGCTACACTTCTTAACCGCCACCCGCTACATTTCTAAACCGCCGCTTACACGTATTCAGCCGTGAGAAGCGCCGTGAAGTGATGCGGGCGGTAAAGGCCACGCATACCACGCCTGAGATGAGAGTTCGGCGGCTCTTGCATGGGTTGGGATACCGCTACCGTCTACACCGCCGGGACTTGCCGGGCTCTCCCGACATTGTCCTCACTCGTTTCCGCACGGTCATCTTCGTGCACGGTTGCTTCTGGCACCGCCATCGAAATTGCAGCAGGGCGACTTTTCCATCGTCAAACACGGAGTACTGGTCGCGCAAGTTCGAAAGAAACGTCAGCCGAGATGCTGCGAATCGGCGGGCGTTGCGTAGGCTTGGCTGGCACGTCGTCGTGATTTGGGAATGCCAAACGCGCGACTTGGAAAGACTCGAAAAAAGGTTGCGCGGCATTCTCGGCAAGGCTTGACGCCAAGAAGCTAGTCCGCGGCGGGCTGCTCCGGCAGGTCGCAAGTTTGGCCTCTAGCGCGGGTCGAGGCTTGCGGGGGGATATCGTAAAGGTCGAGCTTGCCTTTGCCTTTGGCGTGCAGGGTGCGGCGTGCAACCCCTTCGAACACGCCCTCGATCTCGCACATGGCTTCTTGGGTCACGCAGACGGTCGAAGGCAAGGCATGGCTTTGAACCCGTGCCGCGGTGTTCACAGTGTCGCCCCAGATGTCGAAAAACATCTGCCGCTTGCCGACCGCCCCGCTGATGACAGGGCCGACATGCACTCCGGCGCGCAGCGACCAACCCGCGCTCAGATGTTGCGACGCTTCAATCATGACCAGCCCCGCATTCACGCAGGCACGCACCGGCTCTTCATGTTCATCCATCATGCCCGCTGTCGCCATGAAGGCATCGCCCACGGTCTTGATTTTGAGGAGGCCAGTGAGTTGCGCCGCGGCTTCTTCTATCTGAATCAGCCGCTGCAAATGCGTCAGCGTGCGCGTGGGGGACACGCTCGCGCAATACTCCGTAAAGCCGACGACATCGACGAACAGCACGGCGACGCGGGCATGCTCACGCGGCTGGATGCGGCCCGTCTTCTGCACTTCCCGTACGACCTGCTTCGGGAAAACGCCTTGCAAGAGGCGGTTCATGCGGTTCCGCTCGGTTACGTCGCGCTCGACGGTGACAAACCAAGCGAGCCGCCCGCTATCATCATTCATCGGGGAAATCGTCAGTTCCACATCGTAGAGCGTGCCGTCTTTCTTGCGGTTGGTGATCTCGCCGCGCCAGGGCTGGCCTGCTTTCAAGTGGCCCCACATTTCCTCGTACACGCTTGGTGGCGTTTTGCCGCTCTTCAGGATGCGCGGGGTCTGGCCAATGACCTCTTCCGGCGCGTAGCCCGAGTGGCGCGAAAAATATTCATTCACCCACTCGATCACCCCTTCGCTATTCGTGATGAAGACGCCTTCCTGAGCCGCGGCCAAGGCGGCAGCCATGCGGTCGCGCTCGCCTTCCGCGCGGCGCCGGTGTTCCAGCTCCGAAGCCAACTCGGCGTATTGCTGCTTCAACTTCAGGTATGCCGTACGGACCTCGTCGCCGACGGACTGATTCTTGGGAAGGAAATCCGCCAATCGCTCGCGAAGAAATCCAATAGCGCCCGGCACACGCTGATAGCGCACCTGATAGCGGAAGCCATTGTCGATGGGCTGCCACGTGACCTCGGCATGCGGCGCGCCCAGCAGGCTCGGCAACATGGTCAACATGCCGGCTTCCACGAGACCAAAGACGCGGTGCCAGCGGTATCCCGCGCGCGCCCCCATTTCCAGTTGCAGCACGTTGGGGCCCAGTACGACGACGCTCGTGCGAAGGCTCCAAAAATGATTGTGCACGGCGCCGGTTTCTGCCCGGCGCGTAAAAATATAAACATCTTTTACAGTATGAAACAGTTTAGCTATTTGAATAAGATATTTCGTGGGTTCGATAAGGGCGCCATCCCGTCCAATGGCGATGACTTCATCGTCAGTGAACCGCGCCTCGACCCGCTCGCACAACTCGATGATGCAATCCCACGACACCCGCTTGTCTGGTGTAAGGAGATAATCGGAGGGATATTGCATGCCCTCAAGAAATTCACGAATGTCGAGCCCGTGCAGGTCGAAATATTTCTGAGTCGTCAGGAAGGGATGCGTAGACGATTCATAACCGGACAGTCCCGGAGACGGGTGCTCCGGCTCGGCGATAAACCGGCGGCCGGAATCCGCCTTCATGGGCCTGCGTTGGCCGTTGCTTCCCATCAGATCATCCTCTCCCCACGAAGGTGCTTAATGCTGCGCCACGCGCGCCAGGGTGCAAAGGAGGTCATAAGGCCTGCGCCTTGGCAGCCTGCTGCACTAAACATGACGGCCATTATTTCGAAACAACCAACTCAAGCCATGATGCTTCACACACAGTATGCCCCTATACGCCTTGGGCTGTCTACGAAAAAATTGCCGCACGGCCGCAAGCTATTGCGGCGGTCTCGTTAATGCCCCCGCGTTTTTCGTATGGTAAGGCCTTGGATACCACGACATGAGAGGATGCATCCCATGCGAAAACTCCTTGCTCCGCTCTGCGCGATGGCCATCATGGCTTCGGCAGCTCCGCAATCCCTTGAAACAGAACTCATTTTTCCGAAGCAAGACAAACACGTGCACGGCAGCACCCTTGTGGAACTGCCGGATGGCGACATCCTCGCCGCGTGGTTCTATGGCTCGGGAGAGCGCAGCGCTGACGACGTGCTCATCCAAGGGGCGCGCCGGAATGCCAAAACAGGCGCTTGGTCCGAGCCCTTCGTCATGGCCGATCTTCCGGGCGTACCCGATTGCAACCCCGTGCTGTTTGTGGACAATCAGGAGCGGCTCTGGCTCTTCTGGCTATCGGTCATGGCCAACCGCTGGGAAACCAGTCTGCTCATGTACCGCCGCGCCGATTCCCTCGATTTCGACGGCGCCCCCGCTTGGTCCTGGCAAAGCCCCATTACGTTGCAGCCCGGGCCCAGCTTTGCGCAGCAACTGCGCGAGGGCTTCGATGCCATCGGTTACGGCCAAGACATGTGGGCGGAATATGCGCCGCCTTATGACCGCTTGCTGGTGGAAGCCGCGCAGGATAAATTCAAGCGGCGCATCGGTTGGATGACCCGCGGGCACGCAGTGCAACTGGCCTCGGGACGCATCGTGTTGCCGGTCTATTCGGACGGCTTCAATGTCTCCCTCATGGCCTACAGCGATGATGCCGGCGAAACCTGGGCCGCCAGCGGACCCATCGTGGGTTTGGGCCCCATTCAACCCAGCCTGGCGCAGCGGCAAGACGGCGTCCTCGTGGCATACATGCGCGACAGCGGCCCCTTGCCCAAACGGGTTATGCAGGCAACGTCCGCCGACAATGGGGAAACGTGGTCGGCCGCCGAAGACACGCGCCTGCTGGGCTCGAGCGCGAGCGTGCAGGTCTGCGTGCTCGAGGATGGCGATTGGCTGCTGGTGCACAACGATACTGCCTTTGGCCGAAACCGTCTGAGCGTTTCCCGTTCGGAAGACGAGGGCGAAACCTGGCCGCTCAAGCGCACGGTCATGGAAGCAGAAGAGGGTGGATTCTCCTATCCGAGCATCATTCAAGGGCGCGGCGGAGCCATCCATATCACCTATTCGCATAGCACCGCCGAAGGCGCCAGCATTGCCCACGCATCGTTTGCACCAACCTGGATGGAGGCTTCCGAAGCCCGATGATGTCATGCCGCCAAATCTTGTCTGCTCGCTGCATTGGCGTGTTCGCCGTTGCGTTGTGCGCCGCATTTGCCGCGCACGGCCAGCCCTGGCATGCCGCCGTCCACCTGCATCTCGGGCCAAACGCGGCCGAGACCGAGCACCGCTACGCCGAGATTCTCGAAGAACGGCTAGAGGCGTATGGCGTCGCCGAGGTCTATGCTAGCGAACAAGAGCCGCCCTCACGCCCGTGGATCCTGCATGCCGGTACACAAGACTCATACCCTGAGCTCAGGCAATGGTTAGACCGGCTCGATGCCCATATGCCCGGGCCGCTCGATCCAGGGCAAGAGGGCTATGTGCTCGCTACGGGCCTCTACCAAGGCCGCGACCATGCGGTCATTGTTGGGGCCGATACGCGCGGCGTCCTATACGGCATGGGCGAGTTGTTGCGGCGCGTCCAGTGGCACGAAGACGGCGTGCGCATCCAGCGGCGCTTGCATCTCCGCCATGCCCCGCGCTGGCGCTTCCGCGGCCTGAACGTGCTGCAAGGCCACACCATGCGTGAACTGACCGGCGCGCGCGAATGGACGCAACGCGAACTCGAACGTGCCTACATCGAGTATGCGCTCGCCGGGGCCAACACCTTCCGCATGCGCGCAACCGATCATGAGATGCACGCATTCGTGAAGTCGCTCGGGCTGATGACGATGGCCACGGTCTCGGGCAACGCCGGACAAGGCCCGCCCGAGTGGCAAGCCAAAGAAGCCATCGGCCGCACCGGCTATCTCAGTCCTGCGATTCCGGAAGCGCGGGCGGCGCTCTTGGAACAGCGCGAAAAGCTCTTCCAGGAAATGCCGGCCTTCGACGTGGTGCACATCAAGTCAGGTGACGGCGGCGGCGACGAAAGCGAAGCGGCCCAGCCCTACGGCAAGTTCTTCATCGAACTGTGCGAAGACTACGCCCGGCTGTTGCATCAATACCATCCAGAAACATTGGTCTTCGTGGGCAATCAAAAGCTCGATAACGCCGGTGATGAAGCAATCTTCGCGTATCTCAACGAGGAGCCTCGAGACTGGTGCGCCGGCATCGTGTATGGCCCCGGGTCGAATGCCATGGGCTGGACCCCTGGCCGGCGGCAGGACCATCGCATGGACCTCTTCGAGTACGCCCGCACCGGCGCGCTCAGCGGCTACCTGCGCTACAGTATTCGCCGCATGCCCATGCAGCAGGACATCCTGCTCTTTACCGACTTGACCCATTGGGTCTACTCCCAATACGGCCTGATGGACCATGAGATCATCCCGGACCGCAATCATGATGTTCCGCCCCAATGGGACTATTGGATGTATGAGCGGCGGCCCAGTGAAGCCATGGCCATGGTCTATGACCGCCGCGCCTTTCATGCACGCCCGCGCGACTATTACGAGGTCTTTCAGCAGACAACCCCGTACGCGCTCGGAGATGTCGCCTACTCGGAAGGCCATCACGACCATCTCAATCAGTGGATCTATCAGCGCCTGTTCTGGCATCCGCATCGGGGGCTTTCCGCCACCGTCGATGAATACGCGCGGGTCCACTTTGGGCCCGAAGCCGCTCCCACCATGCGCCAGGCCATCTTCCAGCTCGAGGAGAATCTCCAACGCCCCATCGTAGAAAACGATGGCATCGAACGGCTGATCGACCTTGTCGAAAAGGCGCGCATGCAAATGCCGGAATACCGCCGGCAGCGCGACTACCTGTGGCGGCAATACGCGCAGCGGGCGTATCTCGACAGCTACATCAAGACCGATGTGCGGCGGCAGCGTGCCATGCTTCACGGTGCGCTCGGACGGCTCGAGAAAGCGATGGACACGTATGAACTGCCCGCCGTCATCAGCGAACTGAGCAGCATTCGGCCGCCTGATGAGACTCCCATCCTGACGCACCGGCGCCGCCAGGCCACCCAATTGGGCGAGGAAAGTGAACTCATTTACGGCGTGCGCAATGCCGGCCTCTTCAACCTGAAGCATGACTACGTTGGCTTCGGATGGCTGCGCCGCCAGCTGCAAACCGCGGCCAGCATGTACGAGCCGGCAGCGCAGCGGGAAACCATCTCGCGGATCGTTCACTATGAAGATGCCGGGGAAGGAGGCTTCTACGACAATGCCGGCGTGCCGGGAGGGGCGCCGCGGCTCGTCTATGGCTGGCCCTACGGCGATGGCATCTTCAGCGGCGCCAACAGGCCATCTCAGCGGACCATGGCCTTCACTACCGACGAAGAGCAAGGCGTCACGTTCCGCTACAAAGACCTCGACCCCAAGGCCCAATACCGCGTGCGCATGACGCTCGTGCGGCCCCGCCATCTGCCCCGCTTCGGCAAGTTTCAATTTCAGACCTCTCAAAGCATCTATGCCGATGACATCCCTTTGGCTGAACATCTCGAGCTGCCTGAATATGAGGCGGATTTTTTCACCTTCGACGTTCCCAAAGAAGCGACCGCCGATGGGGAATTAATCCTGACCACCCGCAAGCAGCCGGGGGTCGGCGAGGGGGCCAAGGGCGATGTAACCGTATGGCGCAATACGGGCGGCTGGGGAACGCTGGTCTCAGAGGTATGGCTTATCAAGAAGCCGCCGCCCTCCTAAGCCGGGCCTCTTGAGCATGGCGAAGGCATTGGGGCATGCTTCCGCAACAGGCAGAAAGACGGCCGGGGCTCTTGGGGGGATGCTGACTACCGTGCACATCGACGGCAAGCGGTCTGAAAAGTTGCAGGCCTTCGCGCGGCAGCTTGGCATCAGCGTGCAGAATTGGGCGCTGCTCGACCGCGCCCTGACCCATGCCTCCGCCGCAGGGGAAGAAGAGGCCGAAGCCGAGGCCAAAGACTTCGAGTCCCTCGAATTTCT
>CAZLBS010000217.1:0-6593 GCA_964557505.1 uncultured Nitrospiraceae bacterium
TGTATTTGTGCTGCTCGTGATCGTCATGGCCACGATTAGCGGAGTACTGTTCGGGCTAATGGCGGAGTAAGTCCGCCTTCGAATGCGAAAGGAAGTGAACGTTGAAAGACCTCAAGATTCTCGGAACCGGTTGCGCGAAGTGCCAGAAACTCACCGAGACGGCGGAGGCCGCCGCTAAGGAACTCGGCCTCGAATACCAGGTCGAGAAGGTGAAAAACCTCAACGACATCATGAAATTTGGCGTCATGATGACGCCGGCCCTGGTCGTGGATGGTGACGTCAAAGTGAGCGGCAAGGTTCCTTCAATCGAGGAAGTGAAGGCGATGCTCGCCTAGTGCGGTGTTGATTGCGTGACGAGAAGGCGTCCTGCTGTATCAGCAGGTCAAGTAAAAAGGAAGTGGTTTCATGAAAGCTATGTGGAAAGTAGCCATTGTGCTGGCCGTTGCAGGCGCTGTCGCGGGCACCCTTGCCCTTAGAGGCACGGATGAGGGAGGGAGGGAGTCCGTGGCCGGGCCGCCATTCGAGGCGGGTCCCGCATTACCCCGCCTCGTGGACCTTGGCGCCGACAAATGTATCCCGTGCCAGGCCATGACGCCCATTCTGGACGAGTTGCGGGAAGAATACACAGGGACCTTCGAGGTGCAGTTCATTGATGTCTGGAAGAATCCCAAAGCGGGTGAGGAATACGGTGTCCAAATGATTCCGACCCAGATATTCCTTGATGCAGATGGAAATGAACGCTTCCGTCACACCGGCTTCTTGGGCAAGGAAGACATCCTCGCGAAGTGGCAAGAATTGGGTGTGTTGTAGTGATGCAAGAGCTTTTTACCGCTTTATCCCAGGCTGTTGAGGGAAGCGCCGCCATTGCTCTTGCCGCCTCCTTCACATGGGGCATCCTGAGCATTGTTCTGAGTCCATGCCACCTGGCAAGCATTCCACTCATTGTGGGCTTCATCGACGAGCAGGGGCGCATCAGTACACGCCGTGCCTTCTGGATGTCCACGCTCTTCGCGTCTGGCATTTTGATCACCATCGCGCTCGTCGGCGTCGCGACGGCCGCGGCGGGCCGCATGATGGGCGATGTCGGGCGCTATGGCAGTTGGTTCGTGGCCGCAATCTTCTTCCTGGTCGGCCTGCACCTGCTTGACGTCATCCCAATGCCCTGGTCTGGTCCCGGCCAGATAGGCATGAAACGCAAAGGGGCGCTGGCGGCGTTCATTCTCGGATTGGTATTCGGGGTAGCCCTCGGCCCGTGTACCTTCGCTTACATGGCGCCCATGCTGGGCGTCACGTTCAATCTTGCGGCAACGAACCTGTCCTACGGCGTGCTCCTGCTGCTCATGTACGGCATCGGCCACTGTTCCGTCATCGTCTTCGCGGGAACCTTCACCGAGGTTGTACAGCGCTACCTGAATTGGACGGAAGAAACGCAGGGGGCGGGTATCGTCAAGAAAGTTTGCGGCATCTTCGTGATCCTCGGAGGGCTCTGGATGATCTACACGGCGCCGTGAGCAGGGTTAGCGCGCTTGGTCAACAGGAATCACAGTCGATGCTCTCTCGCCATCCACTGTCATCAGCCAGCGGCGTCCAATGCATCCTCGTTTACTTCGTTGCCGGCAGGCGGGCGAATCGCGCCCCCCTTCCCTTTTCCCGTGGACGGCGCTATCGGATATTTGCTCAAGCCTATGCCAGGATGTTTGCCCTCAAAATAGTGCAACGTCCAAGTGTCAGGAAATAGAAGTACGCGGTTTCCACTTCTGTCCCATACCATGGCAGCGTTCGCCGGCAGCGTTGGCGCGTCCAGCGGCGTCCCTTGTGGGAGCCAGCGCGCTACCTTCCACGAAGCGAGTGCCCATTTTGCGTCCGCGCCGTATTCCGTTTCCAGGCGGTACTTCAATACGTCGAACTGTAAAGGCCCGCCCGCACCGATGAGCCATCGAAGGCCTGTATCGTTCGCGATGGTGAATGCCTGCGCAACCCCTTCTTGCAGCAACTGTTCCATGCCACTGCGAAAACGCTTCGCTTGGGCTGTGTTCGTGCTCCCGATGTACGCGAAACATTCCGGAGCGAAGGGCGGAATCTCGTCGAATTCCAATTCCCGCGCCTCGGTCAGGGTGTCTCCGATGGCAAAGAGCCCCTTGCCCACGATTCCTACTACGTCCCCGGGATAAGCCTCCTCTACGGTCTCCCGCTCGGCGCCGAACACCCGGCTCACGTTGGAAAGGCGTATTTTCTTACCAGACCGGGAGTGGTGCACCATCATGTCGCGCGAAAACCGACCGGATACGATGCGCACGAACGCGACCCGGTCGCGGTGCTGCGGATCCATGTTCGCCTGAATCTTGAAGACGAATCCTGAAAAATCTTTCGTGCTTGGCGTAATGACCTTCCCGTTACGCCCTGTCCGTGCCTCCGGGGGCCGGCCATGTGTGAGCAGGCCGTCGAGCAGCAACTCAATGCCGAAATTGTAGATAGCACTGCCAAAATACACCGGAGTAGCGCGGGCAGCAGCCCAGGCTGCGGGATCGTACTCTGTCCCAGCCGCGTCCAGCAGGCTGATCTCTTCACGGGCTGCTGCATACGTCTGCTCGTCCATTTGCTCGCGAACGATTTCGTCGTGCAGACTCGCTTGCACGACAGAGGCGCGGGAAGCTCCGCCAGCTGTTCGCGCGAAGAGATGTGCGTTGCAGGCTTCTCGGTCCCAGACCCCGCGGAAGCGGTCCCCTGTGCCGAGCGGCCAGTTGACAGGATAGGCGGAGATGCCCAGCGTGGACTCCACTTCATCGAGCAGATCGAGAGGCTCGCGAGCGGGGCGGTCGAGTTTGTTCACAAAGGTGAAAATGGGCACGCCCCTGTCGCGGCACACTTCGAACAGCTTGATGGTTTGCGTTTCGATCCCCTTGACCGCGTCTATCACCATGATGACGGCGTCCACAGCCGTCAGCACGCGGTAGGTGTCTTCGGAAAAATCCCTGTGGCCTGGAGTGTCAAGCAAGTTGATCCGATGGCCGCGGTACTCGAACGGCAGCACGGTGGAACTCACCGAAATACCCCGTTGCCGCTCCAGTTCCATCCAGTCCGACGCCGTGGCACGCTGGGTCTTGCGCGAAGTGACGGCGCCCGCCAATTCAACGGCACCGCCGTACAGCAAGAGCTTCTCGGTAAGCGTTGTCTTACCGGCATCCGGATGGGAAATGATGGCCAGGGAGCGCCGGCGCGCGATTTCCCTTGTGAGTCGACAATCCGTGTTCATACGCGTTATCCCGCCGTGGCGCCAAAAGGCTCACTGCACACTGTACCGTGGTTTGAATAAGCTGCTGCCAGGCAAATCAAGCCGTGGCCAAGAGCAACACTCAAGGTGGAGGGGGAACGACGCTAACGCCTCGATAGACGGATACGTGGGTTGATTTACAAATTTCTTTGATTCCCATAGCGTTGCTGATTCTAGCAAGCGCTCCTTGATATATCCAGTTGTCGATGCGAGCAGCCTGAGGCCGCACTATCCGGAATGGCCGTCTCACCCTGCCGATGGATTCCCTTGCGTGGGAGTTGGGATGTGTGCTATATTTCGTCGTATGGCGAATTAAGGTGTCATTGGATGTTTGAATTCACACAGGTGACGAAGGCGCTCGCGGACGAGAACCGGCTCCGGGTGATGATGATGTTGAAGGACCGGGAATTGTGCGTTTGCCAGATCGTCGAAATGCTGGGACTCGCGCCTTCCACGGTGTCGAAGCATATGGCGATTTTGAGGCAAGCACGGTTAGTGGAAGGTCGGAAGGATGGCCGATGGATCTACTACCGGCGTGTGGATGCGTCGGCAGGTCCTTATGTTGTGCACACTCTGGCGTGGCTTGATGCCTGTATCCACACGGATCCTTCTATCCATGCGGACCGGAAAAAGCTCAGGGCCATCCTGAAGCTCGATCCAGAAGCGCTATGCAAACGGCAGGCACGCTGTGCCTGAATGGGAAACGCCACATTATGGCAAATAGACCGAATGTACTTTTTCTCTGCACCGGCAACTCGTGCCGAAGCCAGATGGCCGAGGGTTGGGCGCGCGCGCTGAAGGGCGATGAAATCGCTCCCTACTCCGCAGGCATCGAGACGCATGGCCTGAACCCAAACGCGGTGAACGTCATGGCCGAAGCTGGCGTGGATATCTCGAATCACCGCTCAAAGACCCTTGATGACCTGCAGGATGTCGACTTTGATTATGTCGTCACCGTCTGCGGTCATGCCCATGAGACCTGTCCGGTGTTTCCGGCCAATGCAAAAATCATCCATGCTGGATTCGAAGATCCGCCAAAGCTGGCCATGGATGCGAAAACCGAAGAAGAGGCGCTCAGCCACTATCGCCGCGTGCGCGATGAAATTCGGGCATTTATTGAGTCTTGGCCCCTGCCAATCGAGAAAGGGAACATCTAATGAGCACGCAAGACAGCGGCCCTCCACAAGGCGGCATGAGTTTCTTCGAACGATACCTCACGATTTGGGTTGCGCTGTGCATCGTCGCGGGCATCATATTGGGCAAAGTCGCGCCCGGCCTGGCGCAGTCCCTGGATGGTATGGCCATCTACGTCAACAACGCCCCGGTCGTTTCCATCCCCATCGCTGTCTGCCTATTCTTCATGATGTATCCCATTATGGTAAAGATTGATTTTGGGTCGGTGGTTCGTGCCGGCAAGAGCGGCAAGCCAGTGTTTCTCACGCTCTTTATCAACTGGTGCGTGAAGCCATTTACGATGTACGGAATCTCGCTTCTGTTTCTTGGCTTCCTCTTCCGGGGGTTCATCGGCGCCGATGCAATGGATATTGTAAAGATGCCATTCGGACTCGACCTGCCCGTCGGGGCCGAGTACGGCGCGGGCGCTGTGGTTATGCATGAGGGGGTTAAGATGCTGGAAGTGCCCCTTTGGCGGAGCTACCTGGCAGGCTGCATTCTGCTGGGTATCGCGCCCTGCACCGCCATGGTCCTCGTATGGGGCTACCTCGCCCGGGGCAACGACGGCCTTACGCTCGTCATGGTTGCTATTAACTCATTGGCCATGCTCGTGCTCTATGGCGTTCTCGGTGGATTCCTTCTTGGCGTGGGCCGACTTCCCGTGCCTTGGCAGGCCCTGCTCCTGTCAATCTCGATATACGTGGCCTTGCCATTGGCCGCTGGCTTCTTGTCACGCCGCTGGATAATCGCCATAAAGGGAGAGGCGTGGTTCAAAGAGAAATTCCTTCATGTACTTACACCCATTACGATCACGGCCCTGCTCGTCACCTTGGTGTTGCTCTTTTCCTTCAAGGGTGATGTTATTCTGTCGAATCCCCTCACCATCCTCTGGATTGCAATACCACTCTTTATCCAGACCTGTGCCATCTTTGCGTTGGGCTACTGGCTCGCTTGGTTGTTGAGACTGCGATACGCAGATGCCGCCCCCGCGGCGATGATAGGTGCATCGAATCATTTTGAAGTCGCCATTGCCACCTCCGTCATGCTGTTCGGCTTGTCAAGCGGCGCCGCCTTGGCCACTGTTGTCGGAGTGCTCATTGAAGTGCCAGTCATGCTGATACTTGTGCGTTTCTGCCAAATGACCCAGAGTTGGTTCCCTGGCAACGATGCGCCCGAAGCGTAATCTTTTACCGGCATCGTACCCAAAGCTATCTTCCGTATCGGATTTCAGCCGCGATCAGGCTATGAGGTTCCGAATCAAGCGCGCGCGTCGCGCAGCCTGCAGGCCAGTGCTCAGCATGCGCCACGGCCAATCTTTCAGCATTGCCAGCATATGTGAACGGATGCAACATTCACGTTCTCTGCAGCACTCCCAATAGGCTATCCTCCGGCAGGCAACCCGACACTTCGCGCGTTTTGCCGAAGCGGCCTTTGCTGATGACCGGGGCGTTGATGAGGCCGTAAACATCGAGGTAGCTGATCATGTCGGCGAAGCGGCGCTGGGTGAGGGGGCGGATGCCTTGTTCCTGGCAGACTTGGCAGTACGTGGCGAAGGCGTCGCCCGTGGTGAGTTTGCGCTGACGGTGTTGGAGGCCCCGGTAACAGGCCATGAGGGCGAGACGTTGCTGGACCGCCAAGCTGCGAATGAGTTCCTGGGTCTTGTCGATCTCGAGACTCTCCGCAGCAACATCGACTTCTTTCGTGGTGAGTACACCGGAGGTTTCTTCGGCAACGACCACGGCATTCGCCAGGAGTTCTACGGCCTTACGCGCATCCCCGGTCTCGCGCGACGCCAACGCGGCAATCTGGCGGAGGGCTGCGGGATCCACTTTGGAGGCATCGAGGCTGCGCTGCACGCGGATGTCCAATATGGAGAGCAAGTCTTCCTGTGAGTAGGGCTCGAAGATGAGGTCTTGCTTCTTCAACACCGAAAGAATCCGCGGGTCGAGGGTGCGCTCCCAATGCATGCGGTTGGTGAGCAGCACATAGAAGACCTGCGCCGGGACTTTCTTCGGCAAGGTCTTGACCAAAAAGGTCATGAACACATCGGCATCTTTGTGGATGTTGTCTGCTTCATCCACCAACACCGCGAGAAATGTAAGCGGCGGTTTAGAAATGTAGCGGGTGGCGGTTAAGAAGTGTAGCGCCT
>CAZLBS010000218.1:0-6528 GCA_964557505.1 uncultured Nitrospiraceae bacterium
CTTCAGGATGGGCGCGCCGGTCTCGGCGTGCTCGTAGTCGACGAAGCGGCTGCCGTCTGGAAACTCGGTTTCGTTCCAGAACTTCTCAATGTCTTCGGCCTTGAGGCCATTGCCCCAGGGAAATGTCAGCGGCATGTTGGAGGCGCAGTAGTATTCAACGTGACACTGCCCGCAGACGAAGGAGCGCATTTCGTGCCGGCTGGCATGTTTGTTGGGGTCATAGGGTTCGGGCTTGCCGTCGCTGCGCCACTGCTCGATGGACGGCAGATGGGGCGCCGGCGCGTCTGAATTCGCGAGGAGGCGAACGCCCTGGATGAAGCCCGGACGCGTGACGCGCAGGCCCATGGTGTCTGGGTCGTGGCAGTCGACGCAGGAGACCGGGTGCGCGTGACCCGATTCATGCA
This sequence comes from uncultured Nitrospiraceae bacterium, assembly GCA_964557505.1. Classification (GTDB taxonomy): domain Bacteria; phylum Hydrogenedentota; class Hydrogenedentia; order Hydrogenedentales; family CAZLBS01; genus CAZLBS01. The sequence continues at coordinate 405 of CAZLBS010000218.1, forward strand.
GCATGGAGTTCAGGTCGTTGTAGGAGTACTTGTAGCTTTCCTCGAAGCCCGCGAACGCATCTCCATCTCCCAGCTCCCGGTACAGCGGCATGATGCTGGCGTGGCAGTGCAGGCACGAGCCCGACTGCGGCTTAGATTGGCGTTCGGTTTGCTCCTGATCGATCAGCATGTAGGCGTGCCCGCGCCGGTCGCGGTAGTCGATGCTGAAGGCATAGCCGCGGAACATGCGCTTCAGCCAAGGGTCGCGCTCGATTTTTTGCTCGGGCAGCGCCTCGCTGCCGCCGTGCCCCCCAAAGCGCGTGCGCGTGGAAATGGCCGTCCGCTTGTACGAGTCATACTGCTGAGGCCAATTGACCCCCCATACTTCCGGGTCGGTGGTGTTCTTGTCTACATCGACCAGCCGCACATAGGGCTCGGTGGCTTCCTGCTGCCGCTCGAAGATGTTGATGAGCAGGGCCACGACAAGCCCCGTCGACACCATGACCACAACCGCGGCGCCAAAGAGCAGTGCGATCAGTTTGCGGCTATTCATTGTGCTCAAATCCATACTTGGCTAGCTCCTGTGCGGCGCCCCGGTCAGGGCCTCCGAGCCCGGCTTGCGGGCCATGTCCAACGTCGCGGTGGCAGTGCACGCAGGACACGCGCTCGCTGAATTCGCGCGCGCTGTCGATCAGTCCGTGCACTACGTCTTTATGGCAATACAGGCAGTTTTCTTGCAGGATGCGCGCATTCTTCGGCGTGATGCGGATGGGCTCGGGGAAGTTCTGGAGCGTGAAGCCCTTCGAGTGATTCCAGCCGTTTTCCGCCTTCGCGAGGTACTTGGCGGCAAAACCGTGCGGCAAGTGGCAGTCGACGCACGTGGCGAAGGTATGGTGGCTCGACTTCTGCCAGGACGCGTATTGCGGATTCATGATGTGGCAGTTGGCGCAGGCCGCCGGGTCGGTACTGAAATACGAAAAGCCCTTCGCATAGCGAAAGGTGAATTGCCCCACTCCGCCCAGCAGGCCCAGTGCGATGACAAAGGCAAACAAGGCCAAGACGATGGTGCGGCGCCGTTCGTTTGCTGGCGCGTTTTCGGCGCCTTCTTCCCCGGACTCGATACGCTCCCCCTGACGTGCGCCTTAACGTTGTGCCTTCCCACCTTGCGCGAAACCCAAGGGTGAATGCAAACCGGCATCGAGCACCATGCCGCTGGCCGATCCACATGCGGGGGCGCATGCCTGTATTGACCGGCCTCGGAGGGTCTTGCGATACTCCGGCGCTACCTCAAGGAGTGCACCATGAGTGGACGTACGACGACGCTGAAGGGCAACCCCCTGACCTTGACCGGACCGGAACTGAAGGCGGGCGATGCCGCGCCGGATGCAACGCTGAAAAAGGACCTGGCGAACGACGCCAAGTTGAGCGAATACGGCGGGAAGCCGCGCATCATCAGCGTGGTGCCTTCGCTCGATACGCCTGTCTGCGCTCAGCAGACCAAACGCTTCAACGAGGAAGCCGCCAAAATGGACGGCGTCACGTTCATTACGATAAGCGTCGATTTGCCGGTCGCGCAGTCCCGCTTCTGCGGCGCCGAAAGCATCGACACGGACAAGGTCATTGTGCTGAGCGATCATAAGGATGTCGACTTCAGCACCAAGTACGGCACGCTGATTCCCGAGTTGCGCATTGATTGCCGCGCCGTCTTCGTTGTCGATGCCGGCGACACCATTCAATACGCCGAATATGTCCCCGAAATCGCCGACCACCCGAATTACGACGCCGCGCTCGCGTGCGCGAAGGAACTGGCTGGCTAACTGAATCGCCAAGCGCCTCAATGCACAAGCGCCCTGCACGTTGGTGCAGGGCGCTTTCTCTTTGCGTAACGCGGGGCCAGGCGGCCTATGCCCGGATCAAAACGCCCAAGCGGCGCTCAGCACGATCCAGACCGACAGCGCGGCAATGCTTCCGGTATAGATGCCGGCAGGGACGGCTTTCCGCATCAAGACGGCAATGGCGGCGGCATTGAGCAGAATGCCCGTGAGCGCCATTGCAATGCCAAGGCCAGTGCGCCATTCGCCCGCGGCCACCCAATACAGCGTGTGCGCGGCCAGAATAACGCCCAGGTTCACGGCGAAGAGCAGCAAGGGCTTGAGCCAGTGTTCGGCAAGTGGAGACGGCTTCATGATTCGTTTCCTTGCGGCTGCAGGCTGCGCGTCTTCATGCGCGACATGAGCGCGCGGCCGCCTAGCCCGAGGCAGGCCAGAACAGCCGCTGGCACTAGGGCAAAGTAGAAGAACACCGTCCAGTAAAAGATGGACCAGGCGCCGCCGAGGGTGAGCGTGGCCACATAGCTCGCCAAAACGAGCGCAGTCGCGCCGGCCCCGCCATAGGCAACGGGCCGCACCCCGCTCCACCACGTCGCGTTCGTGGCCCCTTTGCGGGCCGCGCGTCCAAAGTACACCAGGAATCCCGTCACGCCGAGGGTGCCGCTGGCAATGCCCGCCAACAGATACACCGTCTTCACCGGCCAGCCGCCGAAATCGCCGAAGTGCAACGCCTCTTGCGCGTAGTACAGCTTCTCCCCCGGGCTGCCTTCCTGCGGATTGTAGCTGTGCAGGACCTCGAGAGACGCCTTGTCCATGACCACGGTAGCGCTGTACCGGTAGTAGGCCCGCCCGGGCAGGCTCCCCGTCACGGTGGCCAGGCGCTCGCCATGATGGCTGAAGCGCAGGATGTTGGGCTTCATGGCGGGCATCGCCTCCCGGCCCGCCGCCAGCACGGCATCGACGTCGGGCAGCAGGGCCTCATCTTCGGCTTCCTCGACGACCGGCTCGCGGTCGTATTGGTCAGGCCGCTCGAATCCCATCGACGGCGCCAAGTGATGCTGCCAGCCGATCCAGAATCCCGTGGCCGCGATGACTACGTTGAAGCCGAGCACGGCCACGCCCATAAACTTGTGAAAGTCGCCCGACGCAATGCGCAGCGTGCGCCCGCGCACCATTCCCAGGAAGGCATTGGCCATGAAGCGCCCATAGATCACCAGGCCCGTCATGCTGGAAATCAAGAGCGTCAGGCCGAACACGCCCACGATTTCGCGGCCGTACAGGCCATCGAACAAGCGCACGTGCAGATTGCGCAGCCAGAAGCCGAAGGTGTTGTAGAAGTCGCGGACGTATAGGATTTCGCCGCTATACGGATCGACGGTGTATTCAAGGGCCCACAAGGCCGCCGCTTTCTTCAAGCCGGTGTAGCCTTCGAGAGGGCCATCCGCGTAGACCACCATCGGCTCATCCGGCGCCTTCGGCACAAGGATGCGGTTGACATGCGCGTGATCGTATTGGGCGAACACGTCGTTGCGGACAGCGTCGTAACCCTTGGTCAGATTCATTTCGCCCCGCGGCTCGACACGCGATGGCGCGGGCGAGATGAGGCCGTCCATTTCGGGCAGGAAGACGGCCGCCGCGCCGCTCCACATAATCACGATGAGAAAGATGCCTGTGGCAAGCCCGGTTACCTGGTGGATGCGCCACAACCAGCGGGCCGTATTCTTGTTCATTCGCCTTCAATCCCAGGTCATTCAAGCGGCAGGCGCTGCGGATGACTGCGCGCCTGCCGCCCACAAGCCGTTATCAGAAGCCCAACTCTTCGAAAATGAGATCCTCGAACAAGGCAAAGCTGCTCGTGACGGGCCACTCGGTGCGGTAGCGCACGAATTCCACATGCCCATCGAAATAGAGGATGTTCGCGCCGCCGGGAATGTGATTGAAGTTCTGCGGCGATTTCGAAATCGGGTCGTAGGAAACAAACACTTCCGACTGCGCCAGCGTGCTTGCCGCCGGGTTGTTGATGTCGGTGATGAGAAAGCGCTCGATGCCTTCACGCAAGCGGTACAGGGTCGTCGGTCCCCGATCCTCATGCTCGAACTCGATGTCGTTTTCGATGAACTCATCCCATGCCGCTTGCTGATTCAAGAACTGGATCGGCGCGAGCGCCAAAAACAGGTCGGCCAAGTTCTGGCTGATATCAACGCCTATCTGAGGGTCATCCGGATTTTCCTGTCCAGCGTCGCGCAGAAATCGCTCGGGCGTGTACGTCCAACTCGAATAGCGGTAGGCGAAGGAGTTCACGCTGCAGGGCTCGAACTGACCATTTGCATCATCACGCGGCACAAACCAGCGTCCCTGATTCAACACGCTGTCGACGTTGGCGGAGGAAGGGCAGAGCAGCACCTGCCAGTCGGTCAAATATTCGGGATACATTGCAGGGGTGTCGGCGATGCGCAGGCCGCTCACCGTGTCGCAAGCGTCTTCCAGATCCTCGGCCCCAAACGCGGTGGCCCGGTTTTGCCAGTTGGGCAGCAGTTCCCCCTTCGATTCGTCGGCATACATCTTGAAGACCAAGCCGAGTTGCTTGAGGTTGTTCTGACAACTCGCCCGCCGCGCCGCCTCGCGCGCACGCGCCAACGCCGGCAACAGAATCGCTGCCAAGATGCCGATGATCGCAATGACCACCAGCAATTCAATTAGGGTGAATCCACGCCGTTTCATGAAAACCTCGCTTTCTGATTCGTTAGTTGAGAGCCGCATGGCCCCGGATGAATTCGAAACGCGCCCGCTCATGGGCAGGCACGCGGTTGCCGCTAGACGCCGCATGCATGGCCCCGCGAAGCTGAAGCGCATGGCAGAGCTGACGGCCAAGCCTTTGCTTGCCAGCGCAGGGATCCGTGAGCAAGGCCCACGCGAGTCCCGTAACTTGCTCGGCGGAAACCGCCGCCGCAGCCAATTGACGCGCCACCATCAGCAGAGGCGCTTCTCGTACATGAGCGATGTCATCGACATATCGCGCGTTCAGGGAATCTTCGACCGCCGCGCTGAAAGCGTTCGGCCGCTGACAGGCTTCCTGCGCAGTCGACAGCACCCACGCCGCGTTCGACGCCTTCCGCTGGCAGCATTCCCCGAGGTGCGGCGCCAATGCGCTCCGCAATTCATCAAGCGTCAGGCCATGCACCAGCAAGGTCGTGATCTCGACGCAGTCCAAGTGCCAGAGGCGCCGTGCCCGTTCGGCGGCCGCCTCGGCCCTATGCTGCGTCCTATCCGATGAATCGCACATTCGCTGCGCCCCGTTCTGCCCGCCTTTCGGCCTCATTGCTGCACTTGCGAATGTTTAGCATACTGAATCTCTGATTGTCAACCCGTCTTCATGGTGGGCATAGGCGCTAGTTGCAAGCATATCGCCTGTCGTTTACGCTGCCAACCCCAACCGAGGAGGCCTTGAATTCCATGACGACACGCCGGCACGTTCGACAACTTGTTGCAATTGCACCACTTATCATTGCGCTCACTCTCGCGGCGCCCATGGCGCAGGCCGAAGAACCCATGCTGGAGGCGCAGCTTATCTTCCCGCTGGAGGACTGGCATAACCATGGCTCGTGCATCGTGGAAGCGCCCAACGGCGAACTGATTGTGGCGTGGTTTCATGGGTCGGGCGAGCGCACGGTGGATGATGTGAAGATTCTCGGGGCGCGTAAAGCAGCGGGCAGCGCGGACTGGAGCGAGCCATTCGTCATGGCAGATACCCCCGGCTTCCCCGACACGAACTCCTGCCTCATCATCGATCCCAAGGAGCGGCTGTGGCTGCTGTGGCCGACCATTCAGGCGAACACGTGGGAAAGCGCGCTGATGAAATACCGTGTGTCCTCGAACTACATGGACATGCAGGGCTCGCCGGCTTGGGACTTCACCCGCGTCCTGCACAAGAAGCCAGGCGGCGACTTCGCGGAAAAGGTCGAGAAGAAGACCGGCGCATACGTGGCGTCGATGGAGGTGCCCGAAGCGTTGATGCCCCTCGTGAACACGTGGAAGTCACGCAACATCAAGATGGCCGAAGACAAACTAACGCGCCGGCTGGGCTGGTTCACGCGCGCGCATCCGTACATCTTGAACGACGAGACGATGCTTGTCGGACTCTACAGCGATGGCTTTTCGTTTTCGTTGTGTGCCCTGACAGATGACTGGGGCGAGACCTGGCGGTTCAGCGATCCCATCGTCGGCGGGGGCAACATCCAGCCCAGCTTTGCGCGGCGTGACGATGGCACGCTGGTCGCCTATATGCGCGACAACGGCCCGGCGCCGAAGCGCGTGCT
>CAZLBS010000219.1:0-5886 GCA_964557505.1 uncultured Nitrospiraceae bacterium
CATGGGGCCATTATCGCACTCTAGCGAAAGGGTCATAAAGGCCGTGCAATTGGACGCGTCTCGCGGCACTTGCTAGACTTGCGGCGGTGCGCGGACCGCGCAAGGGCTGGGGCAGCATGCGAACACTCATTTTGGGCAGCAAGGGCCAACTAGGCCGCGATCTCATGCAGGTGTTTGGCGAGGCCGGCGAGACGCAGGGCTTCGACCTGCCGGAACTCGACATCGCCAATGATGTGCGGGTGCGCGCGCTCATCCATGATTTCGAGCCGGACCTCGTGGTGAATGCAGCCGCATACACCGATGTGGACGGCGCGGAGGAAGACACGGCGGGCGCCTTCAAAACCAATGAAATTGGTGCGCGTGTCGTTGCCGAAGCGGCCCAGGCCTACGGCAAGCCTGTGGTGTATTTCAGCACCGACTATGTGTTTGACGGCACGGCGACCGAGCCCTACCGCGAAGACATGCCCATCAATCCGCAGGGCGTGTATGCGCGCAGTAAAGCGGCAGGCGAAGATGCGACGCGCGAGGCCAATGCGCGCCATATCATCATCCGCACCGCGTGGCTCTACGGGCCCTGCGGAAACAATTTTCCCGAGAAGATTCTGCGTGCCGCCGCCAAGCACCCCGCGCTTAAGGTCGTCAATGACGAAGCCGGGTCGCCGACGCACACGTGGGACTTGGCCGAAGCCACGCTTGCCTTGGCCCAAAGCGGCGTAAGCGGAACGTACCATTTTGTCAATGAGGGCTCCTGCACCCGCTATGCGCTGGCGCAGGAAATTCTTTCTCAGGCTGGCGTGAAGACGCCCATTGCGCCGTGCGCCTCGGGGGAGTTTCCCGCGAAGGCGCCGCGTCCGGCCTATAGCGTGTTGGCCACCCAGAAGTATGCCGAGGCGACGGGCAAGGTCCCACGCGCGTGGCAAGACGCCTTGAGCCATTACATGGAACGCAGAGAGGTATCTTCATGAACCGCATCATGGTAACCGGCGGCTGCGGGTTTATTGGCTCCGCATTCGTGCGCAACATGCTCGAGAAGCATCCCGGCGTGCATATCGTCAATTTCGACAAGATGACCTACGCGGGGAACCGGGACAACGTGAAGGATTGCGATCCCGAGCGCCATCATCTAGTCGTGGGCGACATCGCGGACCGCAAGGCCGTGTTCGAGGCGCTCGAGGGATGCAACGCCCTGGTCAATTTTGCCGCCGATTCGCACGTCGACCGCAGCATCATGGGCGCCACGTCGTTTATCGAGACGAATGTGACGGGGGTGTACCATCTGCTCGAGGCGGTGCGTGAACTGAAGCTCGAGCGGGCGGTGTTCGTCAGCACCGATGAAGTGTACGGCAGCATTCGCGAAGGGTCCTTCAGCGAGATCGATCCGGTTGGACCGCGCAATCCTTATAGCGCGAGCAAGGCCGGCGGCGAACTCATGGTGCGCGCCTTCTTCGAAACTTGGGGCGCGCCGGTCATCGTGACGCGCGGCAGCAACACCTACGGGCCATATCAGTATCCCGAAAAAGTGTTGCCGCTTTTTGTGACCAACGCTCTCGATGACGAGCCCCTGCCCTTGTACAAGGGCGGCGAGCACAACGTGCGCGACTGGCTCTTCGTCGATGACCATGCCGCGGGCATCGAGTGCGCCTTGATGCACGGGGAACCGGGCGAAATCTATAACATTGCCGGCGAAAACGAGCGCCAGAACATTGAACTCACCAAGAAGATCCTCGAGCTGACCGGGAAGGGCGAAGACCTCATTCGCCTCGTGCCCGACCGCCCCGGCCATGACTTCCGCTATAGCATCGACGCCAGCAAGCTCAAGGCCCTAGGCTGGGAATCCAGCATGCCCTGGGAAGACGGAATGGCCCTAACCGTCAAGTGGTACACCGAAAACGAATGGTGGTGGCGCAAAATCAAAAGCGGTGAATTTAAAGAGTATTACCTGAAGCAGTATGGTGCGCTGAAGTAGGGGATTAGTCACCCTATTCAATTGCCTGCTTCGCTATTTGGGAAGAGTTTCTTCCGCGACATGCGCCTCGACTAACTGGCCATTCAGCGCTTTCAAGCGTCTCGTTGCCGCATGCCAGAGCTTAGACGAGCGGCTCTGCTCGCTCATGGAGCGCAACCCCTTCATTCTCGATGTACCACATCGAGTCATTCATCTCGCGCTTCCAGTATTTAAAGTAGCTAACATAGTGCCACACCTCGTCCACACACCTGGGGAAATGCCGCAGTACCCAATCAACCCCCCCTGCGAGCTTGGCCCGGTTCTTCTCCTTCACACGGCTTTTGTCAAAGAGGACGGGCGTCGCCGCGTGCGTGCGAGCCGGAGAGGATGATGCGCACCTGAGCGAACGCCGCGACGATGCGTTTTACGATTTCATCTTGTATTTGCGGGGCCATGGCGCCATCCCATTCGCCGCCACTATGCCATGACGGCGCTTGAAAGCATGCAGCCTCTTGACAAGAATGCGCGTTTCGTATAGTGTTGCAGCCAGTCGATTAGTAAGCTGATCGGCTGACTGGGGAATAGTCATGGGATCGCCAGCGCGACACAAGAGGACAAGGGCGATAGGCCGCGGGGTGGCGGCGGTGCTTGTGCTGCTCTATGTCTCGGCGCTGTTTCATGACGTCATCCCGGGGATGTGTCCGGAGCGGGAGGCCGTGGTCGCGGCGGTGCGTTGCTGCGCTGACGCAACCTGCCGTCTTGAGCCTTCGAATCCCGGTCCTTCCCTGCGCGTCGCTTTCGAGGCGGGTCCATGCTGCGCTTTCTGCAAGGTGCAATCCGCCGATGCGTCCTTCATTCCTGCTGCGCATAGTGCCCAAGTTCTCGCCGGCGCGAAGCAGCGGGGGGCGCTTGACGAACACAGGACAAACGAGACTGAGTCGCGCCTGCCTTGGCGGCGGGGTCCGCCCCTTTCTTGTGCAATTGCCATCTACTCCTGAGCCGGGGGGCAATGGGTGTCCTTTCTGGCGCCAGAACAGCACAAGAAAAGAAAGATCCAGTCATGAATACGACGACTCCGTCCGCGCGGACACGGCGCGGCTTCACCCTCATCGAATTGCTGGTGGTTATCGCGATTATCGGCATCCTCGCGGCGATCTTGCTGCCTGCCTTGTCGCGCGCGCGAGAAGCAGCCCGCCGCGCAAGTTGCCAGAGCAACCTCAAACAGGTTGGCCTCGTCTTCAAGATGTACGCCAACGAGTCGGAAGGCGAGTTGTATCCCCAGCTGCGCACCGCTGCATGCGACGGCGGCATCCATCCCATGGAGCAGTGGTTTGAGCCGACGGCGGTATATCCAGAATACCTGAGCGACTGGCAAGTCATGATCTGCCCGAGTGCGCTGGGCGGCGCGACACCGCTAGAGCGCTGGGACAAGGGCGACACGATGAGCCCGTATTGGCGGGAGTGGGCCGGCAGCAACAATGGCATCGTCGAGCCGTGCGAGGTGTCGGACTATCCGTACACGTACCTGAGCTACGTGATTGATTCCTCGATGTCGGCGACGGCCGAGCGTTGCCAAGCATTGTGGGATAACATTTTCGACGAGCAAGACGGCATGGCCATGCGGGTCTTCGAGGACCCGAGTGTTGTGCTGGACGATTGGCCCGTCGTGGTTCCGGGATCGGGCAGTGCCGACGGTGACACCATCTACCGCATACGCGAAGGTATTGAGCGCTTCCTCATCACGGATATCAACAGCCCGGCGGCAAGCGCGGTGGCGCAATCGGACTTGGCCGTGTTCTGGGATGTCATCTGCGATGAAGCCTCGCATTACAATCATGTGCCAGGCGGCGTGAATGTGCTGTTCATGGATGGCCACGTGGAATTCATGAAGTGGGTCGGGGCCGTAGGTCCTGGCGGCTCATGGATGAACCCGGAAACGGAGATGGACCTCCCGGTCGGTACGCGCTTCCCCATGAGTGCGGCGGCACTCATCCTGCATGAGGGCACCCACTACTTCGGCGATATTTATTAGCCGAAGTCATGTGCAAATCGCTTAAGGGGGCCGCCAGCGGGGCGTTGGCGGTCCTCATATGGTTGCGGCTAAAGGCCTAGCGCGGCGTTAACGACGAGTTGGATATCGACGGCGTCTATGGCGTCATCGGCATTGATGTCGGGTTCGCCGTGGAAAGGGAGACCCAGGGCCGCGTTGATGACCAACTGCACATCGACGGCATTGATCGCCTCGTCGCCATTGACGTCTCCCGGCAGCGTAACCGCATCTTCTTGCGTCAAGGCGACGTCAAGCTGCTGCACCAGTGGATTGGCGGGCACCGCCTTTGGCGATAGGCTGGACTCGTAGCTGTCGGCACTGGTGCGAACGGTATAGGCGCCGGGCAAGATAGCCGGGAACATATAGCGGCCTTCGTCATCGGTGGTCACGGCTTGGTTGACAGGTCCTTGCAGCTGCACTTGGGCGCCGTCCACCGCCGCCAGCGTGACCGTGTCGAACACCGTCCCTGCCAAAGAGTTTGGAAACAGTCCGTTCTTCTGCAATTGCACGTCACGCGTCGGCTGCTCGCCAACGTTCAGCGATATGGCTGCTGATTGGTCATTGTAGTTGGGGAGGTCGTAATCGAGGGTTAAGTTGCTGGCCTGCTTAAGGCCCGCGTAGATGCTTGAGGAGAGGTCGGGGTACTCATACGACCCATCGGCACAGGTGAAGGTGACGGCGATCACCTCGCCGCCGCGCAGGACGCGGCATTCGACGCCGACCAAGGCGGCGCCGTCCTCCGCATCCGTCACGCGCCCCCGAATGGTCGTTGCCGGCGGCGCGGGTGCAAGTGAGAAATCACGCAGCCCCGTGACGCCCGGCTCGAGGAGCAGGGATTCGGATTGCTGGGAGCCGAAGTCTGGCGCGGCAATGCTTACGTCATATATGCCGGGTTCGAGTCCTGAAAAGGCATATCTTCCCCGGAGGTCTGTCGCTGACGTGAAGGATTGGCCTTGTGCATCGGTCAGTACGACGACGGCACACGTGAGCGGACTGTCCGTCAGCGCAGTCGCCAAGCGGCCCTGCAGTCCCGCTAAGCCGATCGGCAGTACGGCATCACCCGCGGCGATGCTACTAATGGTTGCGGCGTTGCCGTCGGCCGCGTCCACTTCTGTAACCGCAATGGCGGCGACGCCGCTGCCGAGCTTATCGAATGGAACTGAGGCGAGGAGAATGGGGTTGGCCGTAATGTTGGCATTGCCCGGAAAGCGCCCGTCAATTTGGCCGCGGCCGCCGCTCACAGTCACATTGACGACTGAAGCATCCTGGAAACTGCCTGTGGCCTGTTTCCCATACCAGGCAGCAATGCGTGGTCCAGGGCTCACGGCTACCAAGGGAAACTGGGTGTACACGGGCTCAAGCTGATCGGGGTCGTAATTCAGGTTGAAGATGATGGCCTCGATGGCTTGCGCCGCTTGCGGGGCGATTTGGAGAAACACCCCAATCTCAAGCGTGTCAGCCGTCTCATTCAGAACGGCGGGGAACAGAACAAAATCCGGCCCTTGTGCCTGGGCGGGCTCTTCTTCTGGCGCCAAGCGCGCGGCAAAGGCGTCTCGCTCCCCCACCGCTTGCAGGCTTCCCAGCACATTTGGGGCCGAAAACGTATCGACAAATGAGCCTGCATAATGAAAGTCTTGCGCACGGCCAGAAATGGCATTGACCGCGTTGCCGCCCGAGAGACCGCTTTGGCGTGAAATGACGAGCGAGCCGTCGCTGACATTCAAGGTCCAGAAGAAAATGTCGAGGATGGCGCCGTCGGGTGCGGGCAACTGCAGGATCTGCCGCGCGCCCGGAAAGACCGCATTGTCGCTCAGGCTCTCCCCCGTTCCAACAACACGTCCTGCATCGTCATCAAGCAACAGTTCATTCAAGAAATCGTCGTCTGGGCCGC
>CAZLBS010000219.1:5896-6522 GCA_964557505.1 uncultured Nitrospiraceae bacterium
CGCCAGTTTGCGCCCAGAGCGGCACGCCATCATCCGTGAGCGCATACAGAAAGGCGTCGTAGTTGCCCAAGGAAGCCGTCTGGAGGCCAGGACCTTCGCCCGTGAAGACGGGTTGTCCCAGCACGGAGCCGCCCACTATGACATTGCCTCCGCTGTCTGCCGCGATGCTGGAAGCCAGCGCATCTTGGGCGCCATCGCCGGAGAATGCCAGCGTAGCAACCCACTGCACGTTTCCGTTCGTCGTCAACTTTGCTACGTAGACGCTGCGAACGGCCGGGTTGTCCGCGTTGGCCGCCCGCACCTCGAACGCGCCCGGCAGGGGATTGAAGTTGATGAGATCATTGAACTCGCCCGCGACGTAATGGTCCAGACCCAATCGGAATATGGCGCTGCACGTTGTGTTCTGTCCCGGACTAGCCCCCGCCCCGATTTTGAAGGCGCCCGCGAAATCGCCGTCTTCGTCAAGCGACCAGACAAAACCCGAGGACGTCTCCGGACCGGGCGAGGAAAGGGTCACGTCCTGGGCATCTTCGCCCGGAAACGTTATCGTTCCGCGGAATTCCCCGGCGACATGTGCTCCGTCCGAGCCATCCAGCGACAGGTCGAAGGCGCGATCGTCAAAAGGC
>CAZLBS010000220.1:0-6511 GCA_964557505.1 uncultured Nitrospiraceae bacterium
CTCCACGATCGCGCGCGCTTCTTCTCGCGCGTCCGCTTGCCGCCGCACGCGGTATAACCGTTGACGGGCCGCTTTGTATGCCTCCGCATGATTCACAATCGGCCACGGATAGTCCTTGCCAAGAATGCACCCGCTCTGGTGCTGCATGCTGGCAGGCATCAACTCCGGCTTGGCGATGAATGCATCGGGCGCCCCTTCCAATTCCGGTACAAATCGGCGGATGAACCAGCCTCTCGGGTCTTGGTCGAGCACCTGCTTCGCCGGGCTGTAAATGCGCACCGTGTTGATCCCCGTTGTGCCCGATTGCATCTGCGCCTGGCTGTAATGAATCCCAGGTTCGTAATCCACGAATTGCCGTGCGAGATAGACGGCGGTGGGTTTCCAGTGCAGCCAAAGATGATAGGAAGCGAACGACATCAACATGGCGCGCATGCGGAAATTGATCCAGCCCGCCTGATGGAGCGCGCGCATGCAGGCGTCGACCATGGGATAGCCGGTCTGTCCCGCGCACCATGCCTCGAAGTAACGTTGGTTGAAATCGTCCTCACGCAGGCCGTCGTATGCACGCGCCATGTTTTCGAATTCAATGCGCGGCGCATCGTCGAACTTTTGCATGAAGTGACAATGCCAGCGGAGGCGCCCCTGAAAAGACGTCAAGGAGCCCCGCCAACGCTTGTCAATGCCGGCGCCTTGCGCCAATAACTCTCGAACCTGCCGCTGCCGTTCGCGCGCCGCTTGATGCACGGTTTTGATCGAGATGGCCCCGTACGCCAAATACGGACTCAAGCGGCTGCAGCCGTACCAGCCATCAAGCGGACTCGACATATCCTTCCGGTAGTTCGCGCCACGGCCATCCAAAAACGAGTGAAGCGTTTCGTGCGCGTGTTCCTCGCCGCCGCATTGCATCAAATGCTTGACGTTCTGGCCCAGGCCAACTTTGTCCGGAGTCAAGATGCAGGCGCTTCGAATGCCCTTCACGCTGGACAGCTGTGCAGGCGGTTGGCGCGCCGGTTCGATCATGCGCGATTCCCAGCGCTTCGCCCAGCCATCGCGGTTCTTCAGTCCTCGAATCACGCCGTTCTGCGGAAGCTCATGCCACGCAATCCCTTTGCGTGCTGCCCAAGCAGCTACCCGTTTGTCGCGCGCATAGGTAATGGCGTTGCCGGTTTCCTCGTGACTCCAGATCGCTTCAAAGGGATGGCGCGCATGAAGCTTGTCGAGCACGTGAGGCATGGCGCCGCGTTTCAGGATGAGGTCTCCTCCACGCGCTTGCAACGATTGGCGGAGGGACGTCAGACATGCGTTTATGAACGCGAGATGCGACGGGTCGAAATCTTCGGCCGCCATAACTTCCGGCTCGTAGACATACAAACAGAGCACGGGCCCGCGAGCGGCCGCTTCACACAGCGGCGCGTGGTCGCGAATGCGCAGGTCCCGCTTGTACCACACCAGTTGCATGCCCATAGCTGCTAGAGGCGTTCCCCCTTGCGGAGGGCCTTGCGAATGCCCTCAGCCTTCTTCCGAAGCGCCTTCATCGAATCGGGGTCCCGCTTTTCCAAATTCTTCAGCACCAAATTCATACGTGGATTGTTGTCGAGTTTCTTCTTATTGCGTGCCAGGAAATCCCAATACAGGCTGTTCCATGGACACGCGTCATCGCCCGTTGCTTCCTTAGGGTTGTAGGTGCAGTCAGCGCAGCAGTTGCTCATCTTGTTCACATAATTGGCGCTGGCCGCGTACGGCTTCGTCGCGAGATAGCCGCCGTCCGCATAGAGCGACAGGCCCAATACGTTGGGCGTCACCACCCATTCCCAAGCGTCTGCGTAGGCTTCCAAATACCAGTCGTTCACCTGCTGCGGGTCAATCCCGGCAATCAGGGCAAACGTGCCGGTAATCATCAACCGCTGGATGTGATGATTGATGCCGTGCTCAATGAGATTGCTCACCGCATCTCCGACACATGCCATTTCCGTATCGGCATCCCAATAGCATTGGGGCACGTCGATATCGTGATTGAAGTGGTTTTCCTTTATGTAGCCGGGCATTTTGTAGTGGTAGACCTGATACACGAATTCCCGCCAGCCGATGACTTGCCGAATGAATCCTTCAACACTGTTTAATCGCGCGTTGCCGCCGTAGTACGCCTGCTCGACGCGGCGGCAGACCTCGAGGGGCTCGAGCAACCCAATGTTGAGGAGCGGCGAAATGAGCGAGTGATACATCGACGCCTCGCCTTTCACGATGGCGTCTTGATATGGGCCGAAAAGATCGAGCCGGTGTTTGACAAAATCGTCTAACAGTGTTTCCGCGTCTTCACGCGTTACGGGCCAATCGAAGGTATCGCCGCGGCCATAATGTGCCTTGAAGTCTTTTTCCACGAGGTCCATCACAGCGCGGGTATGCTCATCGGGTTTCACCCGGAAGGGCTTCGGAAAGCTGTGGTCCTTTGGGGGCGGTTCGCGATTTTCCTTGTCGTAGTTCCAGTCGCCTCCTTCCGGCGCGGCGCCATCCATCAACAAGCCCGTTTCCTTGCGCATGCCGCGGTAGAAGCTCTCGAGCAACAGCGTCTTTTTGCCTTTCGCCTTTTTGGCGAAAGCCCCCTTGTTGCTCAAAAACATGTTGTTTTCGTAGACGCGCACAGTGTACCCGCGCTTCTCGATGCCGCGCTGCAAGGCATCCGAAACGCCGTACTCCGCCGATTCCATGACGCGGAATTCTGCGGGTGCGTAGCCGTCAATATGGGCATCGATGGCTTCGCGGTATGAGGCGGCTTGTTCATAGTACGCGACGTGATAGCCAAGTCCGCGCAGTTCCTCCGCGAAATGGCGCATCGCCGACCACACGAGAATGAGCTTGTGCTTGTGGTACGGAAGCTTGGTCATGCGCTCGCGCGATTCCACGAGCATCACCACGCATTCAGCCGGGTCAAGCTTCTGTAGCGCGCTCATGTCTGGGGTTAGCTGGTCCTCTTGGATGATGACCGTGGGAACGTCTGATGGAGGGGGATGATGCTTTTTCGTCATGCCGTACTACGCGCCCTCTTGCCGTGCCAGCCGCCGCGCCTCGTTTCGGCAACGGCCGCTGCAATACTTCACATGCTCCCAATCGCGCGCCCATTTGCGCCGCCATTCCATCGGACGGCCGCAGTGCACGCATGGCTTCTCGGGCAACTGCCCTTTACGTAAGTTGCGTACCGGCTTCATGAGGCTAAGTTCATTTGCCACAGCGTGAAATTGAGGTATGCGGCGAAGGTGACCCAAAGCAAGTACGGCGTCATGAGCACGGCCGGCCATGCGGAGATGCGTGCGAAGGAAAATATGGTGACGCCAATCAGAAGCCACAGCACGACAATTTCGACGAAGGCCAGACCTGGATTCTGCAGGCCAAAAAAACAGATCGACCATGCGGCATTGAAAACCAATTGCATGCACCACAGAAAAACCGCTTCGAATACGTCGCATTTGGGCCATTTCCGCCAAGCCGCCCATGCGGCGATGCCCATCAAGGGATAGAGAATGCCCCATACCGTTCCGATGACAGCGCCCGGCGCGGTCCAGGAAGGCTTGTTCAACTCGGCATACCAGGTGTCGACCGAGGTCTCCGTGGCCAGCGAAGCGAGCGTCGCGGCGGCGAAGCTCAGCGCCAAAAACAGCACCAGCATGCCTGTCTGCAGCCAAAACCCGTTCATGCCATGCGCGCCTCGGCGTGTCGCTGGGCGGCCCGGCCAATGCTGTTCAGCATGCCCTTGAAGATCAATTCGTGCAGCGGATAAATGGCATACCAGTAAAGGTGCCCCAGTGCCCCGCGCGGATAGAAGACGGCTGTCTGCCGGATGAGCGTTTCCCCGCCCATGGGCTCCACCGTGAATTCCAGCCAGCCCTCGCCTGGCAGCTTCATGTCGGCGTGCAGCCGCAAGCGGTGTCCTGGCTCGAACTGCTCGACCGTCCAGCAATCCAGGGTGTCGCCTTCGTGAAGGTCATACGGGTCTTGGCGGCCCCGGCTCATACCCGGCCCGCCAATGAGCCGGTCGATGAACCCGCGCACATACCAAAGCCATGTCGCGTAGTACCACCCCGTCTTCCCGCCAATGCGGCGAATGGGGTCAAAGGCTTCCTCCGGCTGCACGGGGACGGCAATCTGGCGCTGGTCCACAAGCCGCGCCCCGCTGCGAATGATGCCGGTCTCTCCACGCGGCGCCGTGCGCGCGATGTTTTCCGCCCAGCCCGGTTGTTTAAACGATTCCTCTTCCTCCCGCAGCGCCGCTTCAATGGCTTCATGCGCTCCCACGGGCTGAATGTCGAAATCGTGCAGGGCTCGTCTGTCGCGCACCACGCTTGCGTAGCGCACGCCCTCAATCAGCCGCCGCCCCACGCTTGCATAGAGTGGGGTCACCAGCCGCAGCCATCGTGCGGAAAGGCTTGGCGTAAGCACAGGCACCTGCACGAAAAACCGGCGGTAGCCCCGCGCCCTCGCAAACTCATCCATCAATTCTTGATAAGAGACTTCATCCGTGCCGCCAATCTGATAGACGCGCTCGGCCTCCTCTATGTGCAGTTCAATGGCGGCCAGGAGATAACGAACGACATCGGCGATGGCAATGGGCTGCGCCTTCTCCCGCACCCATGTCGGCGTCACCATGACCGGAAGCTTCGCCACGAGCGTGCGGATCAATTCGAAGGACGTGCTGCCGCATCCGAGAATAATGCTCGCCTGGAACTCGATGGTCTGCACGCCGCTCGTGCGCAGAATCTCGCCGACCCGGTTGCGGCTGCTCAAGTGCGCGGAAGCGCCGCAATCGCGCGGAGCGAGCCCGCCTAGATAAATGATTCGCTGGACGCCGGCGTCGCGTGCCGCGCTGGCAAAATGTTGGGCGCAGCGCGCTTCATGTTCTTCGAAGTTTCCCGAGGCCGTTAAAGAATGGACGAGATAGAAAGCCGTGTGCACCCCATCCATGGCGCGCGACAGGCTGGCAACATCTTCCAAATCCCCTTGCGCGGCATCATAAGAACCGTCTGCTAGCTCGGGGAGTTTGGCTGGGTTCCGCGCGAGGCAACGCACCGGGTAACCGGCACGCACCAGCTCTGGAAGCATGCGCCCGCCGACATATCCCGTCGCGCCCGTGAGCAAGATGCGTTTGTTGTGCACGTCTTCGGCCATAGGTGCTTCCTGAAATTACGAAGCCTTCACTTCTTGAAAGGCTGCCAATGCTCGTTCGCGCCCGCTTTTGTGGTCGATGATAGGCGCGGGGTACGTGCCGCCCAGACGCATGCCAGCATGCTCCAGCACTTCACGCGGCGCTTCCCATGGCCGGTGAATGAACTTGTTTGGCAGCGATGCTGCCTCCGGCACCCACCGGCGTACATACTCGCCATCGGGGTCGAATTTCTCTCCCTGCGTCATGGGATTGAAGATTCGAAAATACGGCTGCGCATCGGCCCCGCAGCCAGCGCTCCATTGCCAGCCCTGCGTATTGCTCGCCAGGTCCGCATCGACCAGCGTGTCCCAAAACCACCGGGCCCCCTCTTGCCAGGGGATCAACAAGTGCTTCGTCAGAAACGAAGCGGCAACCATGCGCACGCGGTTGTGCATCCAGCCGGTGTGCCAGAGCTGCCGCATGCCTGCATCCACCATAGGATATCCCGTTTGTCCTTTCTGCCAGGCGCGCAGCGCCTTCTCATTGCTGTCCCACGGAAAGCTGGCGTACTTTTCGCGCAAGGGTTCTTCGGGGATGTGCGGGAAGTGATACAGCAGGTGGTACGAGAATTCACGCCAACCGATCTCCGACAGATACGATTCCGCCAATTTACTGGGGTTGCCGCCCTGTGCATCCATCACAGCCTTCCAAACCTGGCGCGGGCTGATCTCGCCCAAGTGCAGCTTCGGCGACAAGCAACTGGTTTCGTTCAGCGCCGGCAAATCGCGCGCGTCATCATAGTTGTCGACCGATTGCTCCAGAAAGCGGTCGAGCGCTTCCCATGCCGAGGCTTCGCCAAAGGCCCAATGCTCCCGAATGCCGTGCGCCCAGTCAATCGTTGGCTCCAAGCCCAGGCTGTCCAGCGTGGCGCTCGTTGGCATCTGCGCCACGGGCCGAAGGGACTTCACCTCGCCCCCCGGATCCTCGAAGCGTCCTTCTGCAAGGCAGCGTTTCCAATACTGCGTGAAGACCTGATACGGCTTGCCCTGTTTGTTCAACACCGCCCAGGGTTCAAAAAGCAACGAGCCGTTGTAGCTTTCCGACTGAATGCCGTCTTTACGCAGGGCCTCCTTCACCTGACTGTCGCGCGCGATGGCCGCGGGCTCGTAGCGCCGGTTCCAATATACGGCATCCGCGCCCGTCTCATGGATGACAGCCCGCAATTCATCGAGCGCATTGCCCGTTCGCAGCACGAGCGACGAACCCCTTTTATGAAGGTCAGCGCTAAGGGCCTGGAGCGATTGATGCAAGTAATAGCGCTGCGCGGCGCCGGGCGGCCAGGCCCCTTCCTCATGGGGCGCCCAAATGTACACGGGA
>CAZLBS010000221.1:0-965 GCA_964557505.1 uncultured Nitrospiraceae bacterium
CACGGGGTGGCACCTCAATACCAACCAGTTTTTCGACCGCCAGCGCAAACGCGTCTCGCAAGCGACGGCAGATACCTGGTGCATCGCTTACCGCACCTGGCGCGCAACATTCATCGTGTCCGAAACTGACAAGAAGGTTTTCGTGACAACCATCACATCCGGCTACACGCGTGCGGAAATGCTGGAAGACGGCGATGCGCACTGCGACAAAGACGTACACCGCGCATTCGTCGAGCAATTTGAGAGCGACAATTCCGAATCAATCCTATAGACCGCGGCGCGGCAAGGACGTTACTCGGCCTCGCCTCTTTCGCGCAGGGCTTCCAGCACCTGGCGTGGAACGCTAAAGACCGTGCCATGCCGCACGCCCTCGGGCATCGACAAGGCTTCCCGGCGATAGGTCCAGGTCTCAAAGTCGCGCGTGGTTGTCAGACCAAAACGATTGCGCCGGTACTCGTCGTAATACACAAACCACGTCCCGCCGATCTCGATGGCCGTAGGACCCTCCGACCAATACGCGCCGGTAATCGGCTCAGACGGCGGGGACCACGGCCCCTTTGGGTCATCGGCCCATGCGATGCGAATGTTCTTTTCCGCGGGCTCTTTTGTTTCGTCTTTCAGAAACATTACGAAGGCGCCCTGCGCCGCGGGCAGGTCTGGCGCTCGGTATATGCTCGAATCGATCACGCTGAAATTGTGGTCGTACAAGAGTTTCGCTTCCGAGAAGGATTCAAAGTTGGTGGTCGTCACGAAGAACATGCGGTGGTTGCGTTCATCCGGCTCGCCCTTCGTATTTGGGAAACGGCCCGGAATGGTCGTCGCCCAGAAGATCACCCACTCCCCCGCTTCCGCATGATAAAACAATTCCGGCGCCCAGCAGTTCTGCGCCTCGGGCTCATGGGCCATCACTGGGATGTAGCGCTGGTCCGACCAATTCATTAGGTCTGGCGAGTGCGCATAGCCAA
>CAZLBS010000221.1:975-2690 GCA_964557505.1 uncultured Nitrospiraceae bacterium
TCGTTCGTCCCAGCCGGTCGTCCATACCATGTGATACTGCCCATCCGGCCCCAGCGCGATGCATGGGTCTCGCATCAATTTCGACTCCCCCACTGAGGGCGTCAAGAAAGATGCGCCGCCCCGCAGCGCTTCCCAATCAAGTCCATCCTCGGACGCCATGAAGTGCAACCCATCCTCCCCGTTCCCCCTGAAATACGAGAAAAGAAACGGCGGCTCCGCTGCGTGGGCCGAGGCGCATACTACGGTGATGGCGAACAGTCGGCGCAACATAGGTGACGCTCTCCGAAAATGTACAGGATTGTTACGGCCATGATAACAACTCTCTTGCGCATGCTGCGCGGGGCAACGCTCAAGGCCTGCACCTTGGAGTAATGCGCGCACGCCGGGTGTTGTCCGGTCGTGCGGCAGTCCATGGGGACCGATTTCGCACGGATCATATCCGCCTTACCGGAGCCCTATTCATGAAATTCTCGAAAGTCCTCAAAATTTCGGCCGCTGTTGTCGCCGGCGGCTTTATCTTTCTTGTCGTTGTGCTTGTGACGGGGTTTTCTTTGCTCCAAGCCGATGCCCCAGTTGGCCCGGTCGCGCCTACGGCGGCGACGCCTCAGGACACCAATTGGACGATGGTCGAGATTGTGGGCGGCTTGACGCACCCATGGGCCGCGGCATGGCTGCCGGCAAATGAAGGCATCCTCATTACGGAGCGTGACGGGCGGCTTCGCGTCTTTGCCGATGGAGCGCTTCGCCCGGACCCTGTCGCTAATGTGCCAGCGGTTGCCGCCATCAACCAGGGCGGCCTCATGGACATCAAGCTCCACCCGCGGTTCGAAACAAACCGCCTTGTTTACTTTACTGCTTCGACGGGCAACGCGGATGCCAACCGCACCTGCCTGTTTCGCGCTGCACTGAACGAAGACCTCACGGCGTTGAGCGATGTCGAGGAACTCTATCGCGTCAGCCGCGACAAATCGGGCGGGCAGCACTTCGGCTCCATCATCGCCTGGTTGCCCGGCGGCGCCCTGCTGATGTCGATCGGCGACGGGGGCAACCCGCCCGCGAGCCTCGACGGCGCGCTTATCCGCCTGCAAGCACAAAACCCCGAACTGGCCTTCGGCAAGGTGTTGCGCATGACCGAGGACGGCAAGCCGCATCCGGACAATCCCTTTGCCGAGGGCGCGGGCGATGCGCCGTACGTGTATACTTATGGCCATCGCAACGTGCAGGGCATCGCCATCCGCCCGGATGCTCAGTTGGCCGCCGGCGAATACGGCGACATATGGGTGACCGAACACGGCGCAAAGGGAGGCGATGAACTCAATCTCCTCCAACGGGGAGCAAACTACGGCTGGCCCAAGGCGACCTACTCGGTCGAGTATTGGGGCCCCGCGATTTCGGACACGGCGACGCTTGAAGGGGCGCTCGATCCGCACATCGTATGGACACCGGCCCTTGCCCCTTGCGGCCTTGCATTCTATACCGGCGACGCCTTCCCCGAGTGGAAAGGGGACCTCCTGGCGGGAGGCCTCGCCGCACAACAAATCCGCCGCATTCACTTCGACGGCGCCGGCAACATCGAAGGCGAGACCACGCTCCAGTTCAACCAGCGTATCCGCTGGGTAGGCATGAGTCCCGATGGCGGCCTCCACATCCTCACCGACGAAGACAATGGCGGGCTCTACCGCATAGACCCGAAGTAGGCTTTATGGGAGGGACGG
>CAZLBS010000221.1:2790-4612 GCA_964557505.1 uncultured Nitrospiraceae bacterium
CGTCCTCGCCGTCCGAAGGCGAATCGTCATTGCCATTCATGAAGACACGCTCCGGGAGACCGGCAAAACCAATCCATCAGAAATCTTCCCGCTCCCCGCGCCGCATGCATTTCGGACGGCGAGGACGCCGTCCCTCCCAATAGCGGCAGGATTCGCTGCCCATAGCTTTGGCGGACTGACGCTTCCAGAAGGCACACCACGATTCAAGCTGGGTGACCTCATCGTTCGGAGCGGCGAATAGATGTACATGGTCCGGCATGATGACATAGCGCCCAACCATCCAAGCGTCCGCCATTCGCCAAGCTTCAATCAGATGCGAATGAGCCGCCGCGCAAGCGAGCCAGCGAGACCGAGCCTTCGCACAAACCGTGATGAAAACAACCGGGCAATGGTCCCATCGCAAGTCCACCCCCCGAGCAGGATGCTTTCGTGAAGGGTATCTGCGCCTGGGAGGGACGGCGTCCTCGCCGTCCGAAGGCGAATCGTCATTGCCATTCATGAAGACACGCTCCGGATGACCGGCAAAACCAATCCATGAGACATCTTCCCCATCCCCGCGCCACACGCATTTCGGACGGCGAGGACGCCGTCCCTCCCACGAACAATCCTACTCTTCCGAGAAGTAATCGAAGTCGATTCGCTTCACTTCGTAGACGGCCTCGGTCGTCACTCCGACGCCGTGATCGATCATGTACTCTGCGAGTTGCTCGCCGTCGATGAGAATGATCTTGCTGTCGATAATTCGCACGAAGTCTCTGGCTTCCTTCGTGAAGCCTGAGGTAGTAATGAAGATACCCTTCTTCGCCTGCTTCCCTTGCAGCGCGCCCGCGAACTTCTGAATCTCTGGCCTGCCAACGCTGTCCTTCCATCTCTTAGCTTGAAGGTAAATAACATCCAAGCCAAGCCTATCTTCATTTATCGTGCCGTCGACGCCTTCATCCCCAGACTGACCAACCGCTTTGCCGGCCTCCTTTCTCGAACCGCCGTAGCCCATACGGACCACGAGGTCAACTACCACTCGCTCGAAAAAGGTTGGGCTACATGTTGCTAGGGTACTCAGAATCTCCTGAGTAAGGTTCGAGCGCAGATCCTCGTATCCCGATTCAAGCAACTCTTCAGGCGTTTCGTGCTGTTCATTCCGTGGTGATTCCGTCTCACGGCCAGTTGGCTTGTTGGTCTTTTGCTGAAACTTGACGAAGCTTTCGTACTCCTTCAAATCCTTTGTTCTGATCTGTTCGGGAGCAGATTTTAGGAGCGTCTCACCTGCGATGGTAATCTGGGCATAGCCGCGCTTCGGCGCTTGGAGCAGTCCGGCTTTCTTGAGATAGGTAACTGCCCAGCCAACACGATTGTCAAAGATTGACTGCTTGCCACTCGGCAACATCCGCGTGCGCTCTTCCTCGGTGATGCCGAATTGCTTTGCTAGAGCATCTCGGCATTCGGAAATGTGGAATATGTCGCCGTTTCCGAAGAAGCTCAATACTGGCAACATGAATGATTGATAGTCAGGAATCGCCACGACTAAATCCCCTACCGCTCCACCAACTCCACCCTGCGATTCTTCGCCATGCCGGCGTCTACCTGGTTGCTCGCTGTCGGGGCTAATGGTCCGACGCCGTATCCTTCGAGGCGGTTGGCGCTGATGCCGTAGTCGGCGATGAGGGCCTCGGCGACGGCCTTTGCGCGGCGTTCGGAGAGGGACATGTTGTAATCGAGTGCGCCGGACATGTCGGTGTGGCCGACGACGTAGCAGTCGAGTTCGGGGCGCTGCGCGAGCAGCTTGGCGATTTCGTCGAGGGCGGGCTTCGACTCGGCCGTAATG
>CAZLBS010000221.1:4622-6506 GCA_964557505.1 uncultured Nitrospiraceae bacterium
CTGTCGTGTTCGAAGAAGACGCCGTGCAACACGGTGCGGCCGGTGTTGTCGATGTCGCGCGACATGGCCTCGGCGTCGACGGTGATCAGGTCATCTTCCATCGCGGCCGTCTCGATGATGTCGACGAGCGTCACAATCATGTCTTCGCTGTATTGCACCGTCGAGGCCACGACGTACACCGTGCCCTGCGGCCGGTCGAGCTTCGCGGCAAGATAACCGCTCCCGCCCGAGGTGGCTGAGCCCGTCGTGATGCGCGAGGCGCCCGGAGGAAATTTGTTGGCGCGGTAGATGACGTCGATGAATCCGCGCTGGCCGACGGCCCCCTGCTGACTGCTTTCCTGGTCATAGCCTTCTGCGAGCATTTCGAAGCCGGCCCCCTCGAGGGCCGTCTTGTAATTCGAATAGACCTCGTACATCGAGACATCAGCCTCGAGGTTGTAATTGATCCGCGTGATCTTGCCTTCCACATCGATCCATTCATCGATATGCCGATACCCAGTGACTGGCCCGGCGCCAATGCGGTAGGGCTGATAGTTCTGCACCTCGTACCACGTGATCTCCGAGCCGGGATAGCGCGTGATGAGCGGATGATCCGTGCTTCCCTCGATATCCTCCGCAACGACAGGCAACGCCAGCACGACGCAAACCGCGGCA
This sequence comes from uncultured Nitrospiraceae bacterium, assembly GCA_964557505.1. Taxonomy (GTDB): domain Bacteria; phylum Hydrogenedentota; class Hydrogenedentia; order Hydrogenedentales; family CAZLBS01; genus CAZLBS01. The sequence continues at coordinate 5,277 of CAZLBS010000221.1, forward strand.
AAAACAATACGCATTGGACCCCTCCTTCTGTGATGCAGTCATTCTGCGCCGGAAGTATACGCAAGGGAAACCCGCCGGCCAATAACCGCGGCTGCGGTGGGCGGCCGCGCCTTGCCACGCCGCCCGGCCCGGCGTATCATCAGGGCATGGCTACGATCCCAGAAGAACTCGTCGCACGCATGCGCAAGCAATTGAACGCTGGGCCCGAGGCATCGGCGGAAGAAATGATTGGGCGGCTGCTAGCGATGCATGAAAACTCGTGGGAGCGTAAATGGGCGCATCTTGAGCAACTCGCGCTCGAAGGCCTCGAAGGACCCGAGCTCATCCTCGACAGCGGAGAATGGAAGCGCATCGAGGAGGAAGTGCGGGCGAACCTTGGGAAGACCGGGCAGTCGTGACCGGCAACGTCGTTCGCCTCCGGGCCGCACGCGAAGATATCGTTGCACACGCTACATACCTCGGTGAGGAGGCTGACCTCGATACGGCGCTTCGTTTCCTCACGGCCTTGCAGGAAGCATTCGAACTGCTTGCGAAGATGCCCCTCATCGGGCCTCAGAGCCGTTTCTCAGATCCCCGGCTTCGTACCGTGCGCATATGGACCTTGTCGGAATTCAAGGACTATGTGGTGCTCTATAGGCCTTCCGACGATGGCATACAAGTGCTGCGCGTCATTCATGGACGACGCGATTATTTGCGCTTCGAAAAGGAAATGGACGGCTAAGCCAGCGCCTCTGTCAGCTTTTCCCATTCTTCGTAACACGCCTGCAAGTCGGCCTTCAGGCCTTCGCATTCTTCGCTGAGATCTTGCAGGGCCTTGTAATCCGACGGGTCGATTTCGCCGAATTGCGCTTCGACATCGGGGATATGTTCCTCGAGATACTCGATGCGCTCTTCGAGTTCGCGCAAGTCTTTCTTGAGCTTGCGGCGCTGTTTGTCTTCTGGACCCTTTTTCGCCTTCTTCTCGTGCTGTTGACGCCGCACTTTCATGACGTCTTCTTCGGGTGTTTCTTCTTGCAGCGCCTCTTTGTGCTTCCAGCGCCATGCCGAATAATTGCCGAGGAACGTCGTCGCCTGTCCGTTTTCCATGATGATGAGTTTGTCGGCCAGTTTGTCGATCAGCACGCGGTCATGCGAGACGATTATGAGGGTGCCCGGATAATCCTTCAGCGCATCCTCCAAGACTTCACGCGAGGCAATGTCGAGGTGGTTGGTCGGCTCGTCCAGCAGCAG
>CAZLBS010000222.1:0-5322 GCA_964557505.1 uncultured Nitrospiraceae bacterium
GTTCGGGGCCGCACAAAGAGGTCTTTGGAAGAGGGTTGGCGTGGCATGCCGAGGGGCAAGTCTGCAAAGACGGTTTTCGAGATTCGCGCGCCCCCACGTTCAGCCGCCCCTGGCAGACACAAAGTTCATTTTTTGGAAATTTTTGACAGGGGCCAACATGGTTCCTTTCCACAGAACTGGTGCATCGTTTTCTTCTGTAAGGACAAAAATGCAGCGCGCGACAGGCTGCAGCAGTGTGGTACAGCACTAGCAGAATCCCCGTTTCGGGGTCCGTAAACATGGCATTCGGCAGTGGAAAAGGTCTAAAAACGCGGCGACGCGCGAAGGCAAACTCGCGAATATATGTTCGCTCTATAGAAGGCCGAAAAGGCGGCGCAATTGCGGAATGATTTGAGAAAGGGCTTGACAAACACGTTCTAGATTCTGTACGTTTACGCCGCTTTCAATCTGGCTAAGGTTTGGTTGAAAGAATGCGAAGCGCTAGGCGCAGCGAGGCTCATGTAGGGATCGGCGCAGGGCAACGATTCAGGCGAAAGCCAGCATGCAGCGAACTCGCCGGGGAGTGCGCTTCGACCGGATTCCCGGCGCCGGGCAACGGGCCATATGTGCAGACGGGCCACCGTTTGCATGCGTGGGGCGGCCTCTGTCCAATGTATGGTGCCGGCCGCATAGCAGCTTCCGGCATGACCATGGCCAACTAAGGCGCCGTTCTTAGCCCGGCGCACACGGAAGTCCAATGGCACAAATTTTTCCTGAAAGCATGAACAACTTCTCCAAGGCCAGCTTGATTGGCGCGAAGTTGGGAATCATCACCATCATCGTTCTGGGATTCGTCTTCTACCGGTCGCCGTATGTGACCGCCGTCGGCGTGGCCAAAGAACAGCCCATTCCGTTCAGTCACCAACGGCACGTAGCGGGCAATGGCATTGACTGCCGGTATTGTCATACCTCGGTCGAGGACAGCAAGTTCGCCAACATTCCGGCGACCGAGACCTGCATGACCTGCCATTCGCAAATCCTGACGGATCAGCCCATGTTCGATGTGTTGCACGAGGCGTGGGAGCAGGACATTCCTTTGGAATGGAACCGGATCTACGACCTGCCCGACTTTACGTATTTCAACCACAGCATCCACGTGGCGCAGGGCATCGGCTGTGAGACCTGCCACGGCCGCATCGACCAGCAGCGGCTTACGTCCAAGGCGGTCACGCTGCATATGCAATGGTGCCTCGACTGCCACCGGGCGCCTGAGAAATACATCCGCCCGCGCGATGAAGTGTTTACGATGGGCTATGAGCCCACCGATGAAGAAGGCAACCCCGTTGACCAACTCGAACTCGGAAAGCGGCTTGTCGCAGAGTACGATATTAAGGTGGGTCAGCTAACCAATTGCTCGGTCTGCCATCGATGAACGACACGCACATGCACGCATCCGACACGAAGGGGGCGGGGGGAATGCCCATGCCCAAGAAACTCGACCTTGCCGCGGTCCGGAAGAAGCTCGAAGGGCAATCGGGTCAGCGCTATTGGCGCAGCCTCGAAGAGATTGCTGAAACGCCTGAGTTTACCGAGTTCTTGCACCGGGAGTTTCCGCGTGAAGCGTCGGTGTGGGAAGATGGCGAAAGCCGCCGCGGCTTCTTGAAGTTGATGGGCGCTTCCCTGGCGCTTGCAGGCCTCACGGCTTGTCACCGTCAGCCGGATGAATACATCCTGCCCTACCGCAATCAGCCTGAGCACCGGACGCCTGGCAAGCCCACGTATTATGCGACCGCGATCACGTTGGCGGGCTACGCAACCGGCGTGCTCGGCGAAAAGCACATGGGCCGTCCGACGCACATCGACGGCAATCCCAAGCACCCGGTTAGCGGCGGCAAGTGCGACCTGCTGACGCAGGCCGAGATCCTGAATTTATACGACCCGGACCGGTCGCGCTCCATCCAGCGCAATGGCATCTATGCCACCTGGCAGGAATTCTCCGATGACATGGCGGCAGAATTGGCAGCGGATGGGCGTGCGCAGGGACAAGGTTTTCACATTCTCACAGAAACGGTGACGTCTCCTACGCTTGCCAATCAGCTCGAGACCTTCCTGCTGTCGTATCCCGAGGCGCAGTGGCATCAATGGACGCCGGCCAACCGCGATGACGTCTTCGCCGGCACCAAGCTGGCGTTCGGCGAGGCGTTGGAGCCGCAATACAATTTTGAACAGGCCGATGTCATCCTCTCGCTTGATGCCGATTTCCTGAATGATGGCCCCGCCCGCTTGCGGAACACGCGCGGCTATTCGGATCGCCGGCGCGTCGAGGGCACGGAGATCGTGGAACTCAACCGCATGTATGCCGTTGAGACGACCCCCACATTGACAGGCGCAAACGCCGACCATCGGGCCCCCATCGCGCCGAGCAAGCTGATGGCCTTTACAAAGACCGTCGCCCGCAAGCTTGGCCTGCGCGCCCCTGAGCCTTCGGCCCCGAGCTTCGACCTCATCACAGATGAGTGGCTCGGCGCGCTCGTTGAAGACCTCAAGGCAGCGGGGGCGAAGGCTTTGGTGGTTTCTGGCGAGCAATTGCCCGCCGAGATACAGGCCTTGGCGCATGCGATGAATGTGCGGCTTGGCGCTGTCGGCACATCGGTCGTTTATACCCAGCCGGCGGCTGGGAAAACCGACCGCCAGACCGAAGACCTCAAAGCCCTGCATCAAGCCATGATGGATGGCAGCGTGCAGACGCTGGTCATGATCGGGGGCAATCCCGTTTACACGGCGCCGGCGGATATCGACTTTGCCGCCGCGCTCGAGAACGTGCCCAAGTCCGTTCATCTCAGCATGCACCTCGACGAGACCTCGCAAAACGTGACCTGGCATTTGCCGGGCGTGCACGACCTAGAAGCATGGGGCGACGCGCGTGCGGTAGACGGTACAGCGACCATCCTGCAGCCGATGATTGCGCCGCTTTACGAAGGCCACAATGCCTACGAAATCATGTCGGTGCTGCTTGGGTCTCCGGAAGCCAAGGCCTACGACATCGTGCAGGACTACTGGAAGGGCGCCCGGGGCCTTGCCGAAGACGTTGAAGGGTTTACCCGCTTTTGGCGCATTGCACTGGCCGAGGGCCTGCTGGCCGAGTCGGCCTTCAGCGCGAAAGAAGTTTCGCTCGACGACAGCTTCATGCAAGGGTTGAGCGAGCCCGCTCCCGGGGATGCGGTCGAAATCGTCTTCCGCCTCGACCCCTGCATCTACGACGGCCGCTTTGCGAATAACGGCTGGCTGCAGGAAATTCCCAAGCCGCTCATGAAGACGACGTGGGACAACGCGGTGGTTATGGGCGTGTCCACGGCGGAACGGCTCAACTTGACCAACAATGAATTGGCAAGCGTGACGGTGGATGGGCGTGAAGTGCGCGGCGGAGTCGTCGTGCAGCCGGGCCAGCCCAACAATGTCATTACCTTGCATCTTGGCTACGGCCGGGAAGCGGGCGGGCGTGTCGCCGAAGGGCCCGGATTCGACGCCAATGCCATTCGCACATCGGCCAATCCATGGTACGCCGTCGGCGGCGTCAGCCGTACCGGGCTCAACTATGCAATCGCCCGCACCGAAGACCACCATGCCATTGAAAGCCGCATGGAAATCGATCGCCGTGCGGAAGAGCGCGCGCTCATTCGCTCGATGCCGGTCGAGGCGTTCAAGAAGTCGCCTGGCTACATCGGCCATGCGCGGCACATCATTCCCGAATCGCAGACGCTCTACGACGCCCCCGAGCATTCATGGGACGGGTATCAGTGGGGCATGACGGTGGACCTCAACAAATGCACCGGCTGCAATGCCTGCATGGCCGCGTGTCAGAGTGAAAACAACATTGCCATCGTCGGCAAGCGCGAAGTGATAGCCGGGCGTGAAATGCACTGGATTCGCGTCGACCGCTACTACCGGGGCGATCTCGAGAATCCCGAAGTGGGCCATCAGCCGGTCATGTGTCAGCATTGCGAAAAGGCCCCCTGCGAGGTGGTGTGCCCGGTCGCGGCGACGGTCCACGACGCCGAAGGCCTCAATGTGATGGTGTACAACCGCTGCGTGGGCACGCGCTATTGCTCGAACAACTGCCCGTATAAAGTGCGCCGGTTCAACTTTTTGCACTACTCGAAGATTCAGTACGACGAAGGGGCGTTCGCAGGGGCCGCGCTCGCCGAATACAACGTGCCGAGTTTGGAGCCGATGCGCAATCCCGATGTGACCGTGCGTTCGCGCGGCGTCATGGAGAAGTGCACCTATTGCGTGCAGCGCATCAGCTACGCACGGATTGAGGCGAAGGTCGAAGGCCGTAAGATTCGCGACGGGGAAGTGGTGCCGGCCTGCGCCCAAGCCTGTCCGGCCGATGCCATTGTCTTCGGGGACGTCAGCGATTCGACCACGCGCGTGGCGAAGTGGCGCAACGACGTCCGCAGCTACTTGCTGCTGGGCGATCTCAATACGCGCCCCCGCACGAGCTATCTTGCCCGCATCACCAATCCCAACCCCAAGCTGGCGCCGGAGCGTGACTACAGCTATCACGGCCACGGCGATCATGGACACGGCGGCGGCCATGGCGGTCACGACGACGGCCACGGAACAGATGACCATGGACATGACGGCCACGGCCACGGCGAACACGGAGAGGCAGTCTAAGCAATGGCCACAGCAAAAGACCTCGAAGCCGTATCGCCCATCATCGGGCATGGCGAGACCTTCGGCACCGTCACCGATGCGATCAACGGCATTGTCGATACCAAGAAGACGCCCCTGGCCTGGTTCGCCCTGCTGCTGACAGGTTTTGCCCTGCTGCAATTCCTGGTGCTTGGCATCGTCTGGCTCATTTGGTGGGGCACGGGCGTCTGGGGGATCAATGTTCCCGTCGGTTGGGGCTTCGCCATCATCAACTTCGTGTGGTGGATCGGCATTGGCCACGCTGGGACGCTCATCTCGGCCGTGCTGCTGTTGCTCAACCAAGACTGGCGCACCAGCATTAACCGCTTTGCCGAGGCCATGACCATCTTCGCAGTATCCTGCGCGGGGCTGTTCCCGCTGTTGCACACCGGCCGCCCCTGGGTGGTCTACTTCATGTTTCCATATCCCAGCACGACCGGCATGTGGCCGCAGTTCCGCAGCCCGCTCATGTGGGACGTGTTCGCCATCAACACATACCTCCTCGTCTCGCTTGTGTTCTGGTACATCGGCTTGATTCCCGACTTGGCGTCGCTGCGCGACCGCGCGGCGCTTCGCGAACGCTGGATTGACCGTCCGCTGGCCGTCTTTTACGGCATGTTGAGCTGGGGATGGCGCGGCTCGGCC
>CAZLBS010000222.1:5332-6448 GCA_964557505.1 uncultured Nitrospiraceae bacterium
TGGCAGCGCTACGAAATGGCGTATTTGCTGCTGGGCGGCTTGAGCGTTCCGCTGGTGGTCTCGGTGCACAGCATCGTGTCGCTCGACTTCGCGGTGGGGCTTATCCCCGGCTGGCATACGACAGTCTTTCCGCCCTACTTCGTGGCCGGCGCCATCTACTGCGGTTTCGCCATGGTGCTGCTCTTCATGATTCCCTTCCGCAAGGTGTACGGGCTCGAAAGCTTTGTGACCATGCAGCACATCGACAACATGGCCAAGGTCATGCTGGCCTCGGGCTTGTTCGTCGCCTACGGCTACGCAATGGAATTGTTCTTCGGCTGGTACAGCGGCAACGACTACGAGCGGTTCATCGTTTACAACCGCTTGGAAGGACCGCTCGCCTGGTCATATTACGCGCTTATCGTCTTCAATGTGGCCATCCCCCAGTTGCTGTGGTTCAAGTTTGGCCGGCTCAACATGACGGTGCTGTTCATTATCTGCATCGCCATCAACATCGGCATGTGGCTCGAGCGCTATGTCATCGTGGTCTTGAGCTTGACGCGTGATTTCTTGCCCAGTTCGTGGGGGACTTACAGCGCCACCATCTGGGACTGGATTCTCTACATCGGCACGTTCGGTCAGTTCCTCTTTTTCATGGCGCTCTTCATGCGCTTGTTGCCGATGATCAATGTTTTCGAGATGAAGCACCTGATTCACACCGTGCATGACCGGGAAGAGAACAAGTCGCGCATGGCCGCGGAAGCGGGCAAGTAACGGCCCAGAGAGCGAGCACAGGACATGAGTCACGGACACGAGCCAGAACCGAATCCGGCCTACGGCGTCATTGCCGAATTCAATACTCCCGAAGACCTGCTGTATGCGGCTGAGTCGGCCTATACGAGCGGGTACCGAAAGCTGGACGCGTATTCGCCGTTCCCCATTCACGGCCTTTCGGAAGCCATAGGGTTCAAGCGTTCGGGCGTTGCGCCCATTACGCTTATCGGCGGCCTCACCGGCGCCGGGTTGGGATTCTTCTTTCAATACTGGGTGTCGGCCGTGGCATACCCGCACAATGTCGGCGGGCGTCCGTATGTGAGTTGGCCGAGTTTCATTCCGATCACCTTCGAGCTGGGCGTG
>CAZLBS010000223.1:0-5951 GCA_964557505.1 uncultured Nitrospiraceae bacterium
GCATGCGGCCCGGTCCTAGCCATCGCCGACGATGTCGAAGCGAACGTTGCACGCCGGCGGCAGCTGGTGAATGGCGCGAATAGCATCGCGCACGCCCTTCATGCGGACTATCCGTCCCACGAACAACAGCCGGCAAGGGCCTTCCGTGCTATGGCCGCCGGCGGGCGGCGGCAACTCCTCGACGCCTGTTTCCGACATGTACTCGAAACGCTGAATGGGGACGCCCGCGAAGAGCGCTTCCACGTAAGGTGCAACGGCGAGCACCACGGCCGCGCCCGTATAGGTTCGCCGGAGCATTGGATCGCGGCGCAACCGGAACGGATCAATGGCGCGCAAGTGGGTGTACCACGCGGTGCGGCCCATTTCGCCGCGAAAGGCCTCGGGCGTCTCGAGGCTGCCCGCCACAGGCCCCATGATCAGCGGCACCGGCAGGCCCGCGGCAGGGCTTGGATAGCGCAATGCCAGCGGAGCCGCCTGATGGGCCACATCGAAATGCGCGCCAGCGGCCAATTGCTCGCGAATCCAACGCCGGGCAGAACGGTAGTAGCCGATGTAGCCGGGCTTCGCCATGCTGTTGAAGCGCTCAGCGCGTCCGACAAGAGGCCAGTCCGTCCATTCGACGACACGTGCGCCAGGCAGCTGTTCGACGGCTGAGGGGCGGGAGCGCTTGCGGTAGGTCAAGAGGGTGACGTCGTGTCGTTCAGACAGGCGCTTCGCCCACTGATAGCTGCTCCATGCCTCACCGACATCCGTGCCATCGGCGCAAGGCGCCATCAGCAATACCCGCAGCCGCCGCTCCGTCACGATGCCGGCGTGCCCAGCCTGGGCCAAGCCCCGGGAATGCCGCGGACCACTCCCAGGAAATGGTCGCGCCGTGCCCGGACCGTGTCCTGCGGACGCACGAGCGCCATCGCCGACCAAAACACCGCACGCATGCCGTTGAACACCAGGAGGATGGTCATGGCGGCCATGGCGGCAGCAAGGCCATTGTGCTTGCGGTGAAAGCGGACGAGGCCGGAGGTGAGCAGCAAATCGCGCCGGCTGCCCAGCTTCCATGCGCTGGCACTGCCGTAATGCACGATCTCGCCGACGGGCGCAAAGACGACGCGCCATCCCGCCGCGCGAAAACGCCGGCACCAATCCGTCTCTTCGCCAAAAAAGAAGAAGCTCTCATCGAGCAGGCCCACTTGCTCCATGGCCTGACGGCGCACCATGAGATAGCAGCCCGAAACAACCGGCACATCCCGCTCATCGTCGCGCTGCCAATGCCGCATTTGGTAGCGCCCAAACCAGCGCGGCCAGTCCAGCCGCCACAAGCCGGAAGTGAGCAGCAACAGGTTCAACAACGACGGCTCTTGGCTGCACGTGCGTTGCATGGTCCGGTCTTCATTCAGCACCCGGCAGCCCATGGCCCCTATCTCGGGGTTGTCTTCCAGGAAACGGAGCGAACGGGCAATGACATCCCCGAGCACGAGCGTGTCCGAGTTCAAGAGCAGCGCATAGCGGGCCCCCGTCTCGCGCAACGCCTGGTTATTCGCGGCGGCAAACCCTTTGTTCTCGCTGTTGCGAATGAGCCGTACGTGCGGAAACTGCTCCGCGACCATGCTGGGAGAGCCATCTGAAGACGCATTGTCCACCACCCATACTTCGATGCTCGCGCCGCCAGCATGCTCGAACACCGACTGCAAGCACGCCTGAGTCATCTCCAGCGTGTTGTAGCTGATGACGACGATGGCCACCATGGGGCTATCGGTTTCAGCGGCTTCCATTCAGCCGGCCTCCTGCAAGGCGCGCTCCAGCCCTTCGGCGTCTTCGTGAAAGATGATGTTCTCATGCAAGACACTCAGACTGCTCCAGTAAATGGCGCGGTTCTTGAAGTAGACATTGGGAAAGAGATGCACCTCGCGCCCCAATAAGGCGCCCATTATGGCGACGTGCAAGCGGTCCGTATAGATGCGGCGGACGGCCGAGGCCCGCCGCGCGAACTCCGCGATGCCGCTCAATTGCGTGCCGCCGAGGCTCAAGTCCACATTCTGCGGCGGCAACGTGAAACGGCCCGCGCTTTCGTGGTCTTGGCGAAAGAAAAAGCCGGTCTCTTCCGTGGGCTCGAGCGATTCGATGTGCCGCAAATAGAACGCCATATCATGACAAAAGCGGGCATGCGGCATATGCTCGAGACTCTCAAACCTGTCCCGCGCCCAGAAGGTGACATTGGGGTAGTCATACGTGCCCTGATACGTGCTTGGCAATACCAGCACGCGGAACCGCTTGGAGAAGGTCGTCACGCGATTCGCCGATGACTGCCAGGCCTCGCACCACGCGCCCCCGCCTCCCCAGATCAGGGTGCCCCCACGAAGCAACGGCCAATACCAGTGCCGCGTGTCCCGGTAGAGTTCGGTGTACTCGAGGCCAATGTCTTCAAAAAACCGCCGCGAGCCATACCGAATGAGCGCATCGCCCCAGTTGCCGGTTGGCTGGAAGAAATAGACCGGGCCGGAGCGGCACGCATCGGCAATGGCGTCCTCCAGCGCGATGTACTCGAGAATCATGCGTCATGCTCCTCCCAGCCTGCCTAGGCGGCAGGACTACTGTTCATTCAGGCACGCTTGCAGCGCACGTTGATACGCCCCCGGCAACTCATCCCGCGCGGCCGCGAGCAGCTTCGGCACCTGGCGCTGCGCAGCCAGGGCCCCCGCAAAACGTTCCCGGCCCAGACCCGAGGTCGTGCGCAGCAGGTATTGCAGCAGCTTATACCAGCCATAGCGCCCGAGCCGCTGCCGGGCAACGCTTCCAGGAGCCGCATGCTTCGCGATCACATACGCCCGGTTGAGCACCTGGGTGGCGCCTCGCCGGCGCTCGCTTCCGCGCCCTGCCGGCGCCCGGTGGTGATACACCTGCGCGTCGCGCGCCCCGATGAGCAACCCCTGTTGCAGCACGCTGAACGATGCATCCACATCCTCGAACAGGGCATAGCCGGCGAAGCCCTCGTCGAAGCCGTACTTGCGAATCACTTCCGTGCGGAAGCTCATTCGAAAGCCCGTCATCCAGGGCACAACGACTACATTCTGATCAAGCAGCTGCGTGGGCACGGTGCGGCCCTGCTGCTGGGACGAACCATGAATGTGAAATGGATCCGGGAAGAGGCGCGCCTCCCACCGCGCGCGAAAGTGCCCGACGCGCAGGGCGAACTTGTGTTCCAGGGTCATTTCATAGGCCCCATCCGAGGCCCCGTCAAAGCCGGGAGGCGGCAGCCTGGCCTCCGCGGCACATACCGCCGCCACCTCGCCTGCCGTGTCGGACTCGTAAGCCCGCATGATGGCCTCCGCGGTCCCCGGCCACCAAATGGAATCGTCGTCTGGATAAAACACCACGGGCGCTTCCACACGCTCAAGGCCTACGTTTCGCTGATGCGGCAGTCCCGGCTGTGAATGGATGACCTCCAGTCGGCCATCCCATCCCGCGCAGGCTTCTCTGACAGCCGTGGCTATAGCTGCATGATCATCACTGGAATCCACGACTATCAGGGCGCCCGGCAGCCGCCCCTGACCCAGCATTCGCGGAATGGACAAGCGGAGCGCATCAGCCCGGTTGCGCGTGGCAATGACGATGTCGTAGTCCATTCATGTCCCCCGCGCCGCAACCACCCAAACTGGGCGCATCCACACTGCTGCCTAGGTGCGCTTCCCCTTGGCGGCACTGGCGTCATGCCCCAGCCATGCCCCAGCCCCGAGCAAAAAGAAAAAGTACACAAACAAGGCATTCCAAAAATGCACCGTGGCGGCGGCGACCGATGCGCCGGCCACGCTGATGGTCCAAGCGTAAAACAGGTGAATGTTCCCATTGACCGAGGAGCCCCGCTGCGCCCGGTATACCAACAAGACCATCGCCGTCGCGACGAACAAGAAACACGGAATGCCGTAACGCACCATCAGGACCAGCCAGAAATTGTCCATGCTGGTGCTGACCATCCAGCTTGGCCGCACCCATTCGGCCATACCAATGCCGAACAGGGGATTCTTGAGCGCGTTTTCATGGAAGCCCCACTCCCAAATGATGAGCCGGTTGTAGGCGGTGTGCGCGCTGAAGGTGAAATACGTTAAGAAGACGCGCATAGGCCCACGGTTCGACAGCAAGTCCACTGCGATGTAGGCCAGCACCCACAGCCCCAAGAAAAGCCACCAACGCCGCTTGATCATGCGGGTGAACTGCTCCCAGCCAATCAGCATGAATTGGAACATGACAGACACTATGGCGCCGGAGGAAACGCACATGAAGGCGGCCGCCGCGATGACCCCGCCCCGAAAGAGCTTGCCGATTTTGATGCCGCTGTTTGGCCCGCTAAACGCATACCAACTCAGGGCCGTCACGCTCGCACAGAACACGCCGTAAATGATGGGGTGTTCGAATGGTCCGCGGGCGCGTGTGATGCCCATGCGCTGGTTAATGTCCGCACGCGGTTGGCCAAAGAGGTTGTTGCCGGTCAAAGCTTCTGGCAACGTCGCCAGCAGCAGAATCATGACGATCAGCGTCATGGCGGCGGCAAAGCCGCGAAAGGTCTTGGCGTCGTGCACGAGCACCCGGGCGAGAAGATATGCACCCACGCCTTCCAGCGCGATAATGCCGCCCGACTCGAGGCCGATGTTTGCCCCGTGGTGATTCATGAGCGCGAGAATCACCCAAAGCCCCATAAAGCAAATGAGCACGTCGGCGATCTGCAGCCGGTACTTCTTGCTCGAGACGAGCATGAGGGCGCAGGGCAACACCGCAAACAACAGGATAAGCCGGTAGACGGTCAAGCGGAGCGGCCCTACTTGAAAGGAGGTGTACACGGGCAGCAGCAAGGCGGCCAGAAACAGCAGCGTCCCAGCATTCACGCCAATCAATGATTGGAGAAACGAGGGCGCTCGGCCTTGCTCAGCGGAAGGCCGCGCCGTCGTCTTCGCCGGCTGCGGCCTGGGCTGCGCCATCGGTGGGATGCGAGGCTGATGCGGTTCGACAAACCGCCTCGGCCGATCGCCGGCTGCCATATCCCGAAAGGGCATGGCTACTGGCCCTTTGCCTGGGCGCGCAACTTCCGCCCGCGCCGGATGGTACCAATCACCGACTGCACCTTTTCCCGCAGGGAGAGCTGACTTAACCAGAACCGGAACATGGGCAAGTGGGCGTATCGCGGCGCGGGCCACCCCATCAGCCGGCTACCCAAAATGCGCCCCCACACGGCGCCACGCGTACGAATGAGGTTCGGCTGGGAATCCGGCAGCAGGTGCGGCGCCGCCGGTTGCAGCACCAAGTAGCCGGCCTCGCCAGCAGCTTCAATCATTGCCTTGCCCCGAGGAGTGCGGGCCAAGATCAGCGAACTTCCCTGCTCGCCGGCTTCAATGGTGCGGTACCAAGGGTCGCCCACCGCGACGTCGGCAAACTCTCCGGTGTGGTCGGCACACACTTTACAGCGCCACTGCTGGTACTTGGACAGCACATCGCCCCATGACTCTTCATAGGTGAACTGCCCCGTTCTCTCGCCGTCAGTGCTGCGGTATACAGCGGTTGCCATGCCTGGCCAACCATTGCCGCGGTATCGAAGACTGATGAGATCTTCCGGATCCTCCACGCCCATCCGCTTGAGCAACTGCAACGTACCCCGCGTGGAGGGCGTGCCAGCGCAGAAAAACGCGATGGAGAGACCCAGCTTTTCATCGAATCCGGGCCACAGATGGCGCGCCTTTCGGACAGCCGCGGCGTCGCATGGCTTGCCGATGAACACGCATGGGCTCGGGGCATGCGCGATGCGGTCCAGGCTATCGCACGGGCTCGCCGGAGCATAGCGCGACCCGGTGCGCGACAGGAGTTCTGCGCGGCCATGGCTCATGACCGTTTCATTCAGATACGGCTTGTCGCCGCGCGCCGCGATGTGCAGCACGCCATGCATGCCCTTCCGTTCCAGGCAAAACAGG
>CAZLBS010000223.1:5961-6427 GCA_964557505.1 uncultured Nitrospiraceae bacterium
CGCCGCCCCGCCGCTCGAACCGGCGAATCGAATGGCCTCATCCCCGGCATGGCCTTCCCACATCGCGTAGACGGGCCCCCACGCCGGCATGTGCTCTGCGAGCGTGCCCGGGGGTGCGGCGGCTGCGTCGTGCCCCAACTGCCAGCCAGGACACACCGCGACGGCCTTGGTCTCCGCTTCGCTTGGCAAGGCCCCATTCCGGCAAACGGGCCGCAGACCTTCGCCATCCCGGTTTTCCATCTCGAGCGCGCCGCCCGCCATGGAAACACATGCGCCACAGCCCGAACACAAGTGGCCATCCACAATGTCGCTAATGCACTTCATGACAATACGGGCCGCTGGAGCGCTCGGCCGGCTTCGTTGTCGTAGCCCAATTCCTTTGCCTTCCGTGCGGGATCCGGATGACGCTGCAACACGGGCTGCCATCCACTGAAGCGGCGGCGCGCCTTCCGTAGATTGAACGACC
>CAZLBS010000224.1:0-220 GCA_964557505.1 uncultured Nitrospiraceae bacterium
GCTTCGCGGTAGGTCCGGATGCCGCCGGCTGCCTTCACGCCCAAATCAGGGCCCACACAGGCGCGCAGGAGGCGGACATCGCTTTCATGAGCGCCTCCGGCCCCATAGCCCGTCGAGGTTTGGACGCAGGCGGCGTGCGAGCGAACGGCCATTTCGCAAGCACGTTGCTTTTCCTCATCGGTAAGGTAGCTCGTTTCGAGAATGACCTTGACGCGTTGCT
>CAZLBS010000224.1:230-6422 GCA_964557505.1 uncultured Nitrospiraceae bacterium
AATCTCCTTTTCGACGAATGCGGGAAAGCCCGACTTTAGCGCGCCGATGTTCATGACCATGGCCAGTTCTTTGGCCCCGTGCTTGGCCGCTTCCCGCGCTTCCTCGACCTTCACGTGTGCGGTGTTTGCCCCCAACGGAAAGCCGATCACCGTATTCACGGCGGGGCCGCTGCCGCCGATACGCTTGACGCAATACGAGGTCCAGGAAGGATTTACGGTGACCGTAGCAAACTGATACTGAATGGCCTCGTCAATGAGTTCATCGATATCTTGCTGCGAGGCAAAGGCGCGGAGCAAGGTGTGTTCGATTCGGCTCGCAAGGCCAGCCTGGGTCAGCGAATCGGGCGCGCGCGGCGGCATGAATAAATGTTGATTCCCCCGTGAGGCAGGGCATACGCCTCTGGTAAGGATCGTAGCATGCGCCCACGGGCTGCCGCTATGGCTCGCTCGAAAGCGGAATGGCCCAAAAAAGTGCTGGCTCTGAAAGCGAACGCGAGACGCCAAGGTCCGCGATGCGCTGCTCGGCTCGGGTGGCCGCCTCCAACACGGCTTCGACGGCACGGCGGCGGGCTTCGGGGTCCCTCGGTGCGCTGGCCATCCCGGCCGCACGCGCCGCCGCTCCAGACAAAACGTGCATCGCGTCGCTCTCGATGCCGCTGCGCAGCATCGCCGTGCGCAACTGCGTAAGCGGACCCATGAAGGAAGTCTCAAGCCAGCGCTGCAGACGCTCATCCTTCTCTGCCGGCACGGCCTTCGCCTCGCCTACGAAATCGGCTGTCAGGCGCATGAGCTCATTGGAATACGTTCGGAGAGCCTCGGCTTCGGCCAGCGCCGCTTCCCGGCTCGGCGGAACCGCACGCCCGCGCTCAGTCAGACCTCGCACCAGAAGAAAAGAGCCGCTCATGCAAATGACCGAACCCATCACGAGCAATACCAGATACCCGACCGGCGATGTAAGCGTGCGAATTGCGCGAGCCATAACGTTGCCCGACTGCGCTAGTGCGCGGGTAGTCCTTCCAACTCAGTCCAAGATGGGCCGCGGCAACGGACCAAGACCCAGCGGGCGCAAGAGGCGGTTCAGATTCGCGGGCGCCGCAATCCACTCTTCCGCGCGATCATAGTCCGGGTGTTGGCGCTCCCGCCGCCGAAACTCGGGCGTGTGCATTTGCCGCCGCCCGTTGGAGCCCCGCAGTATGCCGAGGTCTGCGTGCAGCATTTCATGGAACACAATGAATCGCACCACGAACTCCGGCACGAAAGATTGGTCGAGCAGGGGATGGATGCGAATGAGGCGCGTTTCTTCCGTGTAGCTGCCCAGGCGGATGCTGCGGCGCCGGCGCGCCGTGGGCATCTGGCCCCAGGTGATGCGCGCGTGCACCCGCCCCTCGAATTCTGCCTGATTTTGTTCGTCAAAAAGCTGCGCCAAATCAAAGTACCGGCCTTGCGGCTCCACGCGAATGCGGCGGGCGGCGGCCCCGCGGATCTCATGTTGATTCGCGCGGATGAAGGCGTCGAGCAGCGTACCCGGCCGTCCGCGGCGGCCATGCCGCAGCCACTCGCTCAGCGCCTTGACCACGGGCGGCTCCGCACGCAGAAACATATGATGCAGCCGGACGGAAACGGCCCCCGTGTCTCGGCGGCGCCGAAACGAAATCATGGTCGAGCGATTGTTGGTCAACGTTACCGAGACTGAGGCCCCGGTCTGCGCGCTGAGTTCGCGCTCGAGTGTGCCCGCATCGCGCCAGGGGAGTTCCAGTTGGGCGTTCTTTCCGGCAGGCGTTCCCATGGCAGAGGAGTCTACCCGCACGGATCTGCCAATTGCCAATGGGTTGGCAGCACGTTGGCTTACCGAACGGCCTCCGCTGCCGTCATATCGATGTCCATGTACTTATAATTCATATAGCCCAAGATATTGCTTTCCGCACCCAGCAAATGCGGATACCTCAGAAAGCGCTGGGTGTAACTGTAAATGGGGGTGATGGGGGCTTCGGCCAGCAGGATGCTCTCGGCCTTGTCGTAGATGCGGATACGCTCCTCCCAATCCGCGGTGCGCCGGGCCTCTTCGATCAGGGCGTCGAAAGCTTCATTTGACCAGCCCGTGCGGTTGTTGCCGTTGCCGGCCGTGAAACACTCCAGGTAATTGATGGGATCCAGATAGTCGGCAATCCATGCGCTTCGGGCAATGTCGTAGTTAATGTTGGTCATCGTCGTCAGGTAGACCTTCCAGTCCTGATTGGACGCGCCGATATCCACATTGAGGTGTTCGCGCCACATGGCCTGTATGGCTTCGGCGATCCGCTTATGGTCTTCGCTCGTGTTGTAAAGAATCTCGATGGCCGGGAAGCCTTCGCCATTCGGAAACCCCGCTTCGGCAAGCAGGGCGCGCGCTTTCTCCGGGTCGAATTCGTGGGCCTCGGCTGCGCCGTATGCCAGCGCGGGCGCCTCAACACCTGCCGCCACTTTGCCCGCTGTGTACGCGACGAGGCCTGGCGGGGTAAACACTCCCGTCGCCGAGACCGTCTCGTGCAAGACGTCATTGGCGATCGATTCGCGGTCAATTGCCAGGCCCAGCGCCATGCGCACCCGCGGATCATCAAGCGGCTCTTGTTCGCAATTGAAGCGGTAGAAGTAAGTCCCGATAAAGGGATCGATGTGCAGGACTTCAGGATTCTCCTCGCGGTAGGACGGAATCTTGTTGACCGGGATGGCATACGTCATGTCGAGCGTGCCCGCGCGAAACTCACGCTCTTCGGTTGTGAGGCTGTCGATCGGGTAGAACTCGATGCCATCCAGCGCAATGGCTTCCGCATCCCAATAATGCTCGCTCTTCAGCACGCGAATGATGCGTCCCGGTTCCCAGGTCTCGAGGTAGAACGGACCATTCGACACCATGTTGCCGGCCCGAATCCATGGCGTGCCGCGGCTGTCGATGGCGCCGAACGCCTCAATGGTCCCCTGATGCACGGGAAACCACGCATAGTGAATCTGGGCAGAAATGAAATAGGGCGCCGGATACGCCAGCCGGGCCTGCAGCGTGTGGTCATCGAGCGCCTTTGCGCCCACCTCCTCAAAGTCCTCGATTGCCCCCTTATTGTAGGCCTCGGCGTTTTCCAGCACCCACAACATGTATGAGTATTCGCTGGCCAGATTCGGCTCCAAGTGGCGGCGCCATCCATAAACGAAATCGTGTGCCGTGACGGGCTCGCCGTTCGACCATTTGGCCTCCGGATTCAGATGAAACGTGTACGTCAACCCATCTTCCGAGACGTCCCAGCGCTCGGCCACGCCCGGCTCGATCTCGAGCGAGGTCTGATTCAAATTGACCACGCCTTCGAACAACGAGGTAAGGATGCGATGTTCGCCATGGCCCGTCACCGCATGCGGATCGAGCGATTTGGGTTCCGTGCCGGCGCCCAGCCTCGCAATCTTAAGGCCTTCAAGATCAGGCCCCGACCCGCCGCATGCAGCCAGCACTGTCGACACACCAACAACTAGAAGCAAGGAAGCGCGCTGAATCATGCCGGGGCCTTTCTTAGAGTCGCGTGTCCGCCAATTGCGTTTGACTCGGGAGCAAGTGAATGGGGTTGGTGTAAATCCACGGCGTCCATTCGCCCCGAATATCCAGATGCATTTCAATGCGGTATTTTCCAGGCACTTCGGGCGTATGGCTCAAGAGGCTGCCTTCGTATTCGTGCACCACTTCGCCGCCGTATATCACCACAAACTTTCCGCGGTGCGGAGATTCCGCCTTGAGGGTGGTGCTTCCTGCTACAAACGGCAACTCCTCGCCGATCGCCGCACGGCCATGCTCGTTCTCCGCAACGGCTGTGAATCCCCGCGCATCTGCAATTGCATCGAACGCAACAAACGCGCGTCCATCGACAAGGGCCGCCAAAATGGACTCCTTCGTAAGTTCTTCCGCCAATACATGCGTAGACACAAAGTCGACCATGAGCGCGTACGGATCCAGCTGCTTGAACCACAACTCGCGCCCAGGCTCGAGCGGCCCAAAGAGCACGCGCGCCAGCACCCACGTGAAGGGATTCAATTCAATATTCGCGACAACATCCGGTTCGGTGTTTTCGACTTGGATGACGCCGCCTTCGAGATAGGTAAACCGGTAGCCTTGGTTCTGGTGGCAATCATTGCCCGCGATTCCCGTGATGTCGCGTGTTTCATTCAACGCATCCCACCGCGCGATGATGGCGGTCTGCTCGTCGAAAATGCGCCGGAAGGTCAGCATGGGGTATTTGCCATGACTTACAACGATATCCGGCGCAAACGTCAATGGGTTCGTTTCGTCCAGAAAGTCGGTATGGATGTTGTAGATTTCCATGCCCGCGAGCTGCGGCAGTTGCCAGGCACGTTCGCGTTCCGTATGGCCAAAGAACAGCACGCCCCCTTGCGCTTCAATCCATGCCGCGAGTTCCGCCTCTTCCATGTTGCAATCAATGACCGCATCACTCGGCAGTCCCCAAGGCATGAACCCATTCGACAGCTCGTAGCCGGCCATGAACAACTTGCCGTCGCATAGCCCATCCCAGTGCAAGCTGTAATCGCCTTTCCCTTCATGACAATGATCGGTCATGCCGATGAAATCGCGGTCCGTCTCTTTGAGGGCGGCCAAGATTTCTTCGAAGGGCACGTTTGAATCGTGCGAAAGATGCGAATGGCTGTGGAGCACGCCCCGGTAATTGTTGTAGCCGTCGTCGAGGGCGACCTCCCGGCGCTCCGCGCGAATCGCCTCCCATGCAGCGCGCTCTGCCGGAAACGTGACGTAATGCCGGTAGAACGCCGGGGCGAAAATGCCCGCGATGGCGAACAGAACCAGCAAGATGAGAAACCCTGCAAAGAAACCCGCCACCATCATTAGCCGTACCCACCAGGGCCGGCGCAAACTGCTCTTGTACTTCATTCCGAGTCCTTTTCGGCTGACTTCGCCTCAGCATCTAGGGCATCCAGCGCCCGCATGCGTTCGCGCATGGCCGCCTCTTGTCCATGTTCCGTCGGCTGGTAATACGTCCCGCGCGGCACGCCATAATCCTGCGAGACATACGCGCCCTCATAGTCATGCGGGTAGCGGTAGCCCACACCACGGCCCAGCTTCTTCGCGCCCGCATAGTGCGCGTCCTGCATGTAGGACGGAACGGGGATGGTCCGTTTCGAGCGCACGTCCGCCAGCGCTTTGTCGACCGCTAGGATAGCGGCATTGCTCTTCGGCGCGCACGCCAAGTAGGCCGTCGCCTGCGCCAGAATAATGCGCGACTCCGGCATGCCCACCAATTCGCAGGCCTTCACGCACGATGCCGCCACGCAAAGGGCCATCGGGTCGGCATTGCCGATGTCTTCGGATGCATGGATGCAAAGCCGCCGCGCGATGTAGCGGGGGTCTTCGCCCGCCTCCAGCATGCGCGCCATCCAGTAAATCGCCGCGTCGGGATTCGAGCCGCGTATGCTCTTGATATACGCCGACGCCACATCGTAATGCTCGTCGCCCGTGCCGTCGTAGTGCAACAGCTTCCGCTGAATCGATTCCGCCGCGGCCTCCTGCGTGACATGAATGACGCCATCAACAGGCGGCGTGGTGATGAGCGCAATCTCGAGCGCGTTCAACGCACGGCGGGCATCGCCCTCGGCATAGACCGCCAAGTGCTCGAAGGCCGCGTCGTCCACCTGCACCTCGACCTCCTCGAAGCCGCGCTTCGGATGCACGATCGCACGCTCGAGAAGCTTACGGATGCTCTCCGTGCCAAGCGCATGCAACTCGAAAATCTGCGAACGCGACAGCAGCGGCGCCACGATGGCGAAGTAGGGATTCTCCGTGGTCGCACCAATGAGAATGATCGCGCCGTTCTCGACATCGGGGAGGAGGGCGTCTTGTTGGGCCTTGTTGAAGCGGTGGATCTCATCGATGAAGACGATGGTGCGGCGCGCCTCATGCACTTGCCGGGCCTTGGCCGCCTGGATGAGTTCGCGCACATCCTTCACGCCGGCCGTCACTGCATTCAGCGGCTCGAACACGCTCTGCGTGCGCATGGCGATGATGCGCGCGAGGGCCGTCTTGCCGCAGCCCGGCGGACCATACAGCACCAGCGATGTGATGCGGTCCGCCTCAATGGCCCGGCGCAGCGTCTTCCCTTCGCCCAGGATATGCTCCTGGCCGATCAGCTCTTCCAGCGAACGTGGAGCGGC
>CAZLBS010000225.1:0-6415 GCA_964557505.1 uncultured Nitrospiraceae bacterium
GTCATCGTGTCGGCTACAGTTGCGCCAACTTCGGGCCAGTCTCCATTGTTGGTCAGCTTCGAGGTGCAAGCCACGGATGACGTAAGCGAGACGCTTACATACTCGTGGGCATTTTCTGGCAATGCTTCACCGCCGACCAGCACGCAGCAAAACCCGATGGTTACGTTCACCAGCGACGAACCCGGCGCGTTTGCAGGCGCTATTACCGTAACGGATGAGGCTGGCAACAGCTCTGACACCGTGCTGGTACCTGTGACGATCACGGCGGCCCCGGCGCTTGCGGAGACTACAGTGAACCCAGACACGGGCGGCAGTCTGACAATTGATGACCCGGGGCAATTGAGCGGGACGGTAGTAACCGTTCCTGCCGGCGCCTTGCCCACGCCGTTCCAATTGACGGCAAGTGCGGTCGAGACCCCAGTGCAAACGGGCGATACCTTCGTGTACCTGCCGATAGAGCTAGGGCCTTCCGGCGCGGACTTCAGTCAACCCGTAACGATTCGCATTCCCCTACCGGATCGCCTGCAAAATGCGGCGGCGCTCGAAGTGCGCCGCTTCGATGCAGAGACCGGCGAGTGGGTGACTACGGGCATCTCGAATGTCCAGCAGGTCGACGGTGGTACGTTCATCGAGTTTACGGTGTCATCGTTCTCGACCTTCGCAGTGACGGGCCCGCGTGGTACCGATCTCAACCTCGACACAGTGGTAAATGCCGTGGATGTTCAGCTTGTGATCAATGGCGCCCTATCCATTGACGTGGGCAGCATCCTGACTGACGTGAACAACGATGGGGCAGTGAATGCCGTGGATATCCAACGCGTGATCAACGCAGCTCTGGGCATCGGCGGATAGGGTCACCACACGACGGCAACCTTCGTAACCCTTACGCACCCGCGTCCAGCAATTGGGCGCGGGTGCTTTCTTATTGCTGTCAATGACGCTCGAAAGGGATGGCCTGCAATGCCAACGGTTGGCGCAGCGAACCAAGGGTGGAACTCGGCAGTGATGTTCGTTGGTACGATAACTCTTTTTTGCTGGCGTACTTACAGAAAGCTTTGTTTTGGCATGCGGTCTGCGTGTGCCTTTATGAACAGAGCATCAGCCCGCAGAGGCTGCCGCACGAAGGAGTGGTAACAATGGGTATTTTTACGCGCGTTCGGGATGTGATTGGCTCGAACATCAACGCTATGCTGGAGAAGGCGGAAGATCCGGAAAAGATGATCAAGATGATCATCCGGGAAATGGAAGACACGCTTGTCGAGGTGAAGGCCTCGTGCGCGGGCGCGATGGCCACGAAGAAGAAGATCGCGCGCGACTTGGAAGCCGTCGATCGGCGCGCCGAAGACTGGGCCGCCAAGGCGCAGTTGGCGGTCGATAAGGGCCGCGATGATCTAGCCCGTGAAGCGCTATCGGAAAAACGGCGCTATTTGGACAGGGCAGAATCGCTTCGCCGGGAGCAAATCGAGTGCGATGCACTGGTCGAGCAATATCAGGATGACATCCGTCAGTTGGAGGAGAAGCTGACGGGGGCCCGCGAGAAGCAGCGCGTTCTTGTGCAGCGGCATATACGTGCGGAACAGAAAAAGCGCGCGGAGACGGGCTTCCGCAAGTTCGACACGACCGATGCCATGGCACGCTTCGAAACCTTCGAGCACCGCATCGAGCGGATGGAGGCCGAGGCTGATCTGGTCAATTACGGCCGGAAGCCGAATCTCGAACAGGAATTCTCCAAGCTGGAAGGCGACGCCGACATTGACGCGGAACTCGCGGAGCTGAAGGCCAAGCGCCACGGCGAGCATCATCACGAGCATCATCAAGGATAGCGTAGGCCAGCATTTATCGCCGGGGAAGCGCCGGCCCGGAGAGGCTTTGAAGACAGGCGCTTAAGTGAAGGGAGGCAGCATGCTGGTCATTGGTTGGGCAGAAATCGCGGTGTTCGGCGCATTCATCGCCATGATGGCCGGGCTCGTATTGTTTGTCTTGCAGCGCGGCTCAATGACTCAGCCGCTGCGCCCCAGCCGGGATGCGGACTTGGATGGCATGATTCAAGAGCTGCACCGCCTTGCGGGGCGTCTGGAAGAACGCGTGGAACGAGCCGAAGACGAATTCATTCGCCGCGGGCACCTGCCGCGGCATGAAGCCGAACGCAGCTATGCGTCGAGCGGACGGGAGAAATAGGGCTTATGTATCACTTCATGCTGTTCGCGGTCTTCGTGGGGATCGCGGTGCTGCTGATGAGCAGCTTGATGCAGGGCCGGCAACCCGGACGCTCGCGGGATGGCATGAGCCGTCAGGAGGCAGTCGCGCTTGCACAAGAGATGATAGAGCGTGCCCAGCGGCTCGACAAGCGGCTTGCGGCGATTGAGGAAATCCAGCGGCCAGGCCCGAAGGGCGCATAGTTTGCCGTGGCCGACTGCCCAAGGAGAATGTCATTTTGGATGTAGCGATTGTTGCAGTAGGGGGCTTTTTCGCCTGCGTCTTGGTGAGCCTGCTCGGCATCATGACGCTGCTCATCATACGGGCCATGCGCGGCGGAAGGCAGCCCAAGGGCGATTTGGCCGCCGACGAGGCACGGCTTATTCAGGAAATTCACCGCGGACTCGAGCGCATGGAACAGCGGGTCGATACGCTTGAAACGCTTTTGCTGGATTCGCGGCGGCACAGCGAGGACCGCGGTGAGAAGAGTCCGGATTACTCGGGCGGACGGGAGTATTGACGATGCATGCAACGTATAGCACGCGCTGTGGGCGCGGCTGGAAAGGGCGCCAAAGGAGGGTGGACATGAGCTATCGCGATGAAGGACGCCCGCTGTACCGCAGCCGCAAGGGCATAATCTTCGGTGTCTGCCGCGGCCTGGCCGACCAGTTGGAAGTGTCGGCCAACATGATTCGCTTCGGCGCCATCATTCTGATGCTGGTGACCGGCTTCTGGCCAATGGCCATTGCGTATGTCGTTGCCGCGCTCTTTATCAAACCCGAGCCGGTCATCCCCTTCGAAAACACGGCGGAGGCCGAATTCTACAATTCATATACGTCTTCCCGGGCCATGGCGCTCGACCGCTTGAAGCGAACGTTCGACAATCTCGACCGGCGTATTCAGCGGATGGAGCATATCGTCACCGACCGCGAATACGATTGGGACGAGCGCCTGCGCCGGGGGTAACGCGTGCTGCGCACGCCATAGGCATACACCGCTGCCTCTTTGACCGCGCGGACGCCTGAAAGCGGAGTAGCTACTTCGCCGGGCGTCCGCGTTCTTCTTGCAGGTCAAGGATTTCGATAGGCATATCGATGGGCGGCTTTGCGCTGCGTTGCTCCTCGAGTGCCGACCGGGGCAGGGTTTCGACAGGGGTGAAGAAGAGAATGCCCAGCACAAGCAGCAGCACGACCGCAAGGCCGCCCACAAAGATGGCGCGCATAGGCTCGATCTCCGCGCGCGGCCCGAAGAGCGAGCGTATGACCCATTTGGCGTGCAAGCTGACATGAACTGCGATGGCGCCCACGAAGCCCATGGCGAGCCAGAAATGGACGTTGCCCCATTCGTGCCGTGTCAGGCCCAACAGCAGGGAGACCGGTTGAGCGGCTGCTCGCCAGCCGGCGCCCTGAACCTCTAGGCCGCCGCTGCCAGGCGGCAAGACAACCGACATCACCAGGCCCGTCGCGAGCAAGAAGAGGACTAGGACGAAAGCCGTCGCGTCGACAAGCCGGAGCAAATCGGCCCGTTTCATAATGATCCCCTCCACGCCGGAAGGAGCACCAACTCCATTATAAATCAAGAATGGCCTCAGGAAGGGAAAATTCTGGAGTGTGCGGGGACGGGAAACGCGTTGCATCAGCCTTTATCGGCCATGATGATTTCGCTGGGGCGAAACGCTGTGATGACAGCGGGTCCATGTGCGCGGCGGCAGAAGGCGGGCGTGGCTCATCCGAATCTCCGGCTTAAGTCGAACCACGCTGCTGCCAGAAAAAAGAGCATGGTCGCGATGAGGATGGCGTTGGTCCACGGGCGGTTGCGAAGGTTGCCGGCCCAGGTGCGGCGTCCGAGCAGGTAGAGCAGCACGGCCGCGAGGAAAGGCATGAAGAGGGCTCCGAATACCGCGTAGACCTTTTGGACCTGCGTGAAATCGAACCAGAGGGCCGCAGCGGGGAGGAGGCCCAGCGCCAGAAGGTAGCCGCGATAGGTCCATGAGGCCGTGTCGAGCCGGGCCTCGCGCATGTCGGGGTCTTCCTTGAGGCTCATGCTCAGGAAGTCGGCGAAGATGTAAGGCACAGATTGCCAGACGCCCAAGAGGCTGCTGAACACCGCGCCCCAGGCCCCGATGAGAAAAAGCCAGCGCCCCCACCAACCCGTAGTGTCGCCAAGCACATCCGCAAGCGAGACCAGCAAGGTGGCCCCGCGGGCGTCGACCGCGATGGCACTTCCGATGATGACCATGGCAATGCCGAAGAGGGCCGTCATGCCATAGCCGATGGCGAGGTCGATGCGGCAGTAGCCGAGGTCTTCCGTGCGGATGCGGCCTTCTTCCTTGAGCCAGTAGCCGTAGCACAGGACGGTCAGCGTGCCGCCGATGCCGCCCATGAGGGCGATGGTCCACTCGAGCCCTTGCCCTTCCGCATCGGGAATGGTGGGAACAAAGAGCCCTTGCATCAGGCCCACAAGGCCGGGGCGCATCAGCGCGGCCGTGGCGATGACCGTCACGAACATGAAGCCGATGCAGATCCGCATGACGTTTTCGAACAGCCGGTAGCCCCCGAGCCACACGAGTACGATGCCGAGTACGCTATGGGCCAGGCCGTAGACAATCTTGTCCGTGCTGGCTTCTGCGATGGGGAAGATGGCGTGCATGCAGACGCCGCAGGCGCTCATGAGGGCAGAGGCCACGAAGAAACTCCACAGCGCGAAGTACATGGCAAAGAGCACTTGAAAGGGCCGTCCGAGGTGCTCCATGGCGCCCTCGAGCAGGGTCGTGCCGGTGGCGAGTTGCCAGCGCGCCAGGCCTTCGGTCAGCACGAATTTGAGGAAGGCGCCGAGCGCTGCCGCCCACAACACGGCGATCCCGAGCTTGCTCCCCGTGAGGGAGGCGGTCGCCAAATCGCCCGCGCCCACGCCGGTCGCCGCGACCAGGAGCCCTGGCCCGGCATAGCGCAGCCAACCTGTCGTGTGTCCTGGTGTCGAGGTCATGCCGCACTCCATCAATCGCCCCGGGCACCATGTTGACAGATCCGCTGCAATTGTGAAAGATTCCTCACACTATCCTAATGGGCTGATAGCGAAAAGACGCAGGGAGCGGCAGTCATGTTAAACCTATCGACGGTGTTGGAAACCAGCGCGCGGGATTACCCGGAGCGCGCGGCCTTTGTCTACGAGTCCTTTCGGCTTAGCTACGCCGAGGTGAACGCCATGGCGAATCAGGTCGCTGGGGCGCTTACGGCAGAAGGCCTGCAGCCAGGCGACAAGGTGGGCCTGATGTGCCCGAACCTGCCCTTCTTTCCGATCGTTTACTACGGCATCCTCAAGATGGGCGGCACGGTGGTGCCGTTGAACGTGCTCCTTACGAAGCGCGAGCTGGTGTACCACTGCGACGACTCAGACACTAAATTGCTGGTGGCCTTTGTGGGCACGGAGGAGTTGCCCATCGCGGGCACGGCGCATGAGGCGGTTCAGGAGAGCAAGTCTTGCGACAAGCTCTGGCTGCTGACCCCGCCGGGCATGCCGTCGCCGATTGATGGGGTACCGA
This sequence comes from uncultured Nitrospiraceae bacterium, assembly GCA_964557505.1. GTDB lineage: Bacteria > Hydrogenedentota > Hydrogenedentia > Hydrogenedentales > CAZLBS01 > CAZLBS01. The sequence goes on from CAZLBS010000225.1 coordinate 5,738, forward strand.
CGGTGATGGAGAAGATGCTGGCCAATTCGCCGTTCTTCGACACGGTTCAGCGGGACAACAACGACACGGCCGTGATTCTTTATACGTCGGGCACGACGGGCCAGCCGAAGGGCGCCGAGTTGACGCACACCAACCTTCTGATAAACGCGATGATAGCGCGCGATCTGATTGTCGGTTCGGCGCACCCCAACGAGGACGGCAGCCTGACGATGCTTATCGTGCTGCCGCTCTTCCACTCGTTCGGGCAGTCGGCTCAGATGAACGTCGGCACGCTGGCGGGTTGCACGATGGTCCTGTTGCCGCGCTTCGAGGCGCAGAAGGCCTTCGAGTTGATGCTGAACGAGAAAGTCAATCTCTTCTGCGGCGTGCCCACGATGTATTGGGAACTTGTGCGCATGGCCGAAAGCGGCGATGTCGACACGAGCACCATCGCCGATCACTTGCAGGTGTGCTGCTCGGGCGGAGCGGCGATGCCAGTCGAGCTGCTCAACAAGTTCGAGAAAACCTTCGACGTAAAGATCCTGGAGGGATACGGCCTTTCGGAGACCTCTCCCGTGGCGACGTTCAACCGGCCGGACCGCCCCCGGAAAGTGGGCTCGATCGGGCTGCCGGTGTGGGGCGTCCAGGTTCGGGTGGTGGACGAGGACATGAACGACGTGCCGCCGGGCGAGCCGGGCG
>CAZLBS010000226.1:0-1723 GCA_964557505.1 uncultured Nitrospiraceae bacterium
ATGCCGTTCTCGAGCCAGGGCATGCAGCCCGCGACCGGCTCTTCCCCCAGTTCCTTCAGCACGTCGCGAAACAAGCCTGCAAGCGCGGCCAAGTCTGCGTCGATCTTGCTAAACGACGATTCCACATACACATCGTCGGTCATCATGTCGGTCATGAAGCGCCCTTTCCTTCGGCCCGGGAGTGCAGCATGATGCCTGAGCACCGCGCCCACCGTCACATGCATTGAACGGCTAGCCCTGACGGGCAAGGCTTTCGCCCTGATCGGGCGCTGGATTGTGCGGAGCGAAGAAGCGGCATGCGTCCAAGAATGCGTCACGCAGGATCACTATGCGGAAGCGGGCAGCATCCCATTTGCGGGAGGTTTGATGCCGTTAGGAAGAGCGCTACGAACTAATTGAGATGGCAGGTCTTCAACTGCTTCCTGACCGCTTCTTCGAGTTCCCGGGCGAGTTCGCGCCGCGAAGGGGCAAGCTTCGGCACGGGGGAAAAGCGGATGCGCGCATGGATGCGGCGGACGCGCAGCAGATCCAGCGCGTGCACGTGGAAAGGGGTGTCGTCTGTCCAGCAGATCGACGTCTCCGGGGTCGGGTTTTCCGGTGTCTTCTTGTATTCGATCGTCGCGTAATGCACCGGCAGGTTGATGTTTAGCGCCGGCTGCAAGAGCGCGCCATGGAATTTCAATACATCTTCACCGGTGCTGCACGTGCTCTCGGGAAAGATCATGATGCTGCGGCGTTTCTTCAATTCCTCGGCGATGCGCTCGTTGACCCGCACGGCATCGCGCAGGCTCGAGCGGTCGACGAAGATGGTGTTCATCAACTTCACGACGAACCCGACGACGGGCCAATCCGCCATCTCTTTCATGGCGACGAATACACAGCCAAGCTGACGGGCGAAGGCGATGATGTCCAGGTAGCTCAAGTGGTTGGCCACCATGAAATAGGGCCCTTTGGGCACGTCGCCTTCGACCTCGATGTGTACGCCAAGGATGCGCAGGCTGCCGTGGCACCAGGCCTTCATGATGGCCGAGCGCACCCGGTTGTCGAGCGCCCGCGGGCCAAATTCGAGCGGACGGCTCGCCAGCCGGAGCATGACGAAAAATGCCGTCCATGCGCCGAGGGCGGTCATGCGGCGCGAAGCACGCAGGTTGCCCCGCATGCGTTGCATCTTCGCGCGCATCAGGTCGCGCTTCGAGAGTTGCCCGTTCCCATCCTTTTGCAGTGCTGTCTCGCTCATGGCTCCACACACATGCGCCCCGGATTGGGGCCCGCAAATTGTTAACCTTCAAACCGTTTGACGCCGTAATTATAGCGGAATACAGGCAGAAGTTCCATGTAGCGGCTCACAGTACTGTGTTGGCAAGGGGCAAAAAACGGCCCCGCCCGCAGCCATCGAGCTGTGGGCGGGGCATGCTTCACCGTGTTGTCGCGCAACTATCGGGCGGTTTGCATCGTACCCGTATTGAACTCGTCTTCGGGCGTGACGGCTTCATAGACCTCTACGCCATCGAAGGGGTTGGCGGTGCCGAGGAAGAGGCTGCGGCCGACGGAGCGCATGGTGCGTGCGCCATAGTTGTGCGGCTCGTTCAGGCCGTTGTCGGTCACCTTGAACCAATTCACGCCGTCTTGCGTCTTGTACATGTCGAAGCCGGCCTCGAAGATGCGGTCGAGCACCGGGGCGTCTTGCAGCAGGTCCTCGAAGACGAACTCGTCATCCTCGTCT
>CAZLBS010000226.1:1733-6415 GCA_964557505.1 uncultured Nitrospiraceae bacterium
AACAGCGGGGCATCTTGGAGCAGCTCTTCGAACTCGAAGGGCGGGTCTTCTTGCTTGAACTCAGCGCCGGCGAGCCGCAGCACTTCGATCATGCCCGCGAGGCGCATGGCCTCTCCCGCAAGGGGCCCAGCCGCTTCGAGGGCCTCTGGATCCTGAGCGATTTGCTTCAGGCCGCCCAGGAAGCCGCCGTCGCCCACATCGAACCCGCCATTGCGGATAACGTCGATCACCAGCGGGAGCGCCTCGATGAGCACGTCGGCGTTCTTCACCGTCAAGGACAACACCACCGCCTGGTCCCACGTCGTGGCATACAGCCATCCATTGTGGACTTCCATCCACCAGTTGTAGGCATTGGTACGGTTGTCGAACCCGGACCCGATGCCCGAGATGCTGTCCGGACCAATGACCGTCTCCCAGGTATCGTCCGGGTTCAACCGGATCATGTCGAACCCTTTGAAGCCATTGAGCGTCTCGGGGTTGAACCCCTGAAAGATAAGGCTGCCCATGTAAAGCTGGCCGTTGAATACCGCGGGCGTGCCGACGAGGTCATTGCGCGGGTCGGGACCGCCGTTGTTCACGATGAGCTGGGCATCGCCTACGCCGCCGTCGCCGTCCGGCCCGGCAAACTTCCAGATCTCGTAGCCCTCGATGGGGTTGTTCGTCCCGGCGTACAGCCAGCCATTCCACGAGATGAGCGTTTGCACGCCGCGGTTGTTTTCATCGCCAAAGCCATCTTGCATCACGGGCCAGAAGCTCTCGCCGTCGGTCGCCCAGATTTGGCCCGGTTCGAAGATGAAGGGGATGTCCACGGCCAGCGCGACATAGAGAATGCCTTGGTGCTCTTCCATCCAACGGATGGAGCCTTCGCCAGACTGGAAGGCATCGCCGATGTTGAAGACGGCTTCCCATGAACCGGGCTCGCCGGTTGGACTGCGCCACAGCGTGGGGTCCGCGCTCATCGTCGCCGCATACAGGTAATTCACGCCATCGTTCTGGGCGCGATAGGTGGTCATGTAGCGAAAGCCGATGGTCCGGAATTCGCCTTCTTCTTCCACGTCGCGGTAATCGAAGACCCGTTCCCAGGCCTTTTCGCCGAGGTCTGGGCGGTAGCGGCGGATCTCAGGCGGAAAAATCGGCACGTCCGTGAGCGGTTCGCCCGAGAGCAACGCAACGATCTGGCTGCCCGCGAGGCCCAGAATGTTGTTGCCCGTGCCCACGTAAAGCTGGCCCTCTTCCGCGCCATCCGGCGTGAAATACTCCATGGCCCAAGCGTAGTGGTTGCGGTCTTGCTCGAGGTCGGCAGGGTCGAACCCATTGACATTGATTTGCTCGAAATCACGCGCGTCGAATCCGCCCGCCATGCGGCATTCCGGCGGCAGAAACGCCAGCATCAGCGGTGCGGCAAGAAACAAACAGACCGTAGTAAAGCGAGGCCCCCTCATCGAAATCTCCTTTGTTGTGGCACGGCATACGTGCAGTGGCAAGACAAAGCGCACGGGTTGCAAGATGACGCAAGGTTGCCGTCCCCCCAGCCACGCCCGCCGGCGAAGTATACAGATAAGCCCGGGGGATGTTTCACATCAGGGGGCTTGCTCGCCGCGGCCTTCGTGCAACTCGCGCTCGAGCAGTTCAATAACGGGACGGAATGTCTCGGCGTTGTGTTCGTTCATGCCCGCCAGGGCACGGTGCGCCCGCAACACCGTGCGCGCCGTTTCGCGCTCGCCTTCGGGGATGCCCGGCAATTCTGCGTCAGGCTCGGGGACGCCGTCGTCGTTCTCGATGAGCTGGAACAAATGGCGGAAGCCCATGGTCTCGAGGGTGCGGGTAACCGGCGGGCGGGTGGTGATGATATGCGGCTTGACGCCGCCCTCAGCTGCCGCGATACGCGCGATGCGGGCCAGCAAGCCGAGGTTCGTACTGTCGATGTACTCGGTGTCCGTCATGTCGATGACGAAGCGTTGCGCTTGGTGTTCTTCGGCCACGTGGTCCAGAAAGGTGTCCAGGGCCCGGCTCAACGCAATGCTCTCCGGAGCGCCGTAGGCCAACTCGCCCGACAATTTCAGCACGCACACCTTGTCGTGCACGCCATAGCGGATGTTCCCTCGCATAATTCCGCTCCCCCTCAGGCCCTTCAGTATAGGACAGTTCCCGCCCGGACACACATCCGCTGCTTGCCTAGATTTTGAGGTGATGCGCCGGCAACGAAAACCGCCCCCGCAGGACTACGCTGCAGGGGCGGCGGCAAGACGCAAGCGGCGTGCGGTTAGCGCCGGCGGGACATCCATGCGCCGGCGCCGAAGAGCACGCCGGCGGCCGCGGCAATGGCGAATGGCGCGGCGAGCGGCACCCCGGAATCCGCCGGCGGGAACGGGGCATCCGGGTCGCCGCCATCGGCTGGCGGGCTCGGAGGCGCGGCATTCGCCCAGCCGATATCTCTCAGGGATTCCAGTTCCCAAGCCGGATACTCGCGCAAGGCAACGCCGAGCGGCAGAATGGGCTCCATGACAGCGCCCGTGCCTTCATCGAAATGGGCAATGCTGCTCCCAGTCGAAAACGTAGCCGGGGCAAAGAGCGGAGGGCCCGGCTGCCCTTCGTCCAATTCATACTGGGCCGATGCATTGGCCCCGCCAAAGAAAAGGTTGTCGCTCGTCAGCGCGCTGGCCGGCGTCTGCAGCGAAGGGGGCACCCCGCCCCAAAGTGCGGCCCCACCCGCGCCCAGCGTTACAAAGCTATTGAAGGTTGCATAGGTGTTGGGGAAGGGATTGCTGCCCATCCCATCGCTCCCAAGCCGGCCCTCGCCGTTTTCGTCGGACAAGCTTGTAAAGCCCAACCCATGGGTCAATTCGTGCAGAATCAGCGTAAACAGATCGGTTTCTCCGCTGCCGATGCCGGCCGGGTCTTCACCCAAATAGAAGTCATCCGGCGTGAAATCGATGGTCATGGTGATGTCGGGGTCGGGGCCGTTGGGGTCGCTCGCCTCCAACAACCGCCGCAGCGAGACCCCGTCCTGAAAGCCGTCGGCTCCGCTGTAGCTGGTTCCTGCCGTGCCAACCGTGTTGCCTGGAAGGTCTCCCGTGAACACGGCAATTTCCAGCGTGCCCGGCTGATTGAGCACATCGCCCATGTATTCGAGCACACGGGTGACGACGTCACGGCGCGCGGCGCCAAGAATGGGATCATCAAATCCAGTGCCTGTATCGAGGTTCACGTCGTCGTATGCCAGCACGAATGTCAACCCGTCCGACAATACGGTCTGCTTTACCGCGGTCTTCATCAGGGTACGAGCCTTCTCGGCAAGTTCCGGTGGTACGACATAGCTGGCGCTGCGGCATACATGGCCGATGCCCTCGGCCGATGCTTGTTGCGGCCAAACCCCTTGGCAGCAGAGGCCGGCTACAATGAAGGACATGACCCCCTTGACTATGCTTGCTCGTTCTAGGCGCATGGTGAAGCTCCCTGTTGCATGCTGCATAACGCGCACCCCCCGGCGATGCGGCACTTCCAAAACGGTGACAAGGGAGAAAGAATGGTGGTCTTGCCGGACGGCACGACCTGCCACAAGACACCTTGCGGTCCTTCCCCGCACGGACTATAGCACAGGCCTTTGAAAATTAAAACCCGCTTTTTTTGCGGCGTATACGGGTCTGTATGGAGAGATTAAGGGCTTCGGGAGGCCCCGGTTAGTGCTTCAAAATCGAGCGCCGTTTCAATGCTTAACGAGCCGAACATCTTTTCGGGGTGGCGGAGCGTTGAACAATATCGCTCACAAGCCGAATTTTTTCAGCACCTTACAACCCCGTCGACACACTGACTCATTTCGGCACAGGCATTGCTTGAAACCGATAGTGTGAAATGTAAAGGGCAACCAACGCGCGCAGCGTGGCCGGTAAGGCCGGCTGGCGTCGAATAGTTCGAAAGGAGTGATTGCATTGGGCAAAGTGATAGGCATTGACTTAGGCACGACGAACTCGTGCGTGGCGGTGATGGAAGGCGGCGAGGCAACGGTCATCGCGAACAGCGAAGGCTCCCGCACGACACCGTCGGTCGTCGCCTTTACAAAGGATGGCGAGCGCCTGGTGGGTGCGCCCGCCAAGCGCCAGGCGGTGACCAATCCGCAGAACACGGTTTTTTCGATTAAGCGCTTCATGGGCCGCCGCCATGGCGAAGTAAGCGAAGAAGAAAAGCTTGTTCCGTATAAAGTCACGGAAACGCCGAGCGGCGACTGTCAGGTTGAAGTGCAAGACAAGACATACCGGCCGCCCGAAGTGTCGGCGATGATTCTTCAGAAGATGAAGGAAACGGCTGAGAGCTTCCTGGGCGAAAAGGTGACCCAAGCGGTAATTACCGTGCCGGCGTACTTCAATGACTCGCAGCGGCAAGCAACGAAAGACGCGGGCAAGATTGCAGGCCTCGAGGTGCTCCGCATCATTAACGAGCCCACCGCGGCATCGCTGGCCTATGGGCTCGATCGCAAGAAAGACGAGAAAGTCGCCGTGTACGACCTCGGCGGCGGTACGTTCGACGTTTCCATTTTGGCCATTGGCGATGATTCGTTCGAGGTGATGAGCACGAATGGCGACACGCACCTGGGCGGGGACGACTTCGACCAGAAGATCATCGACTGGCTGGCTGAGGAGTTTTTGAAAGAGCAAGGCATCGACTTGCGCAAAGACCCGATGGCC
>CAZLBS010000227.1:0-2311 GCA_964557505.1 uncultured Nitrospiraceae bacterium
AAAGGTCACGCGAATGCGCGCAGTGGGCAAAAACTCGTTCGGCAGGTCCCCCGCAACATCCCACACGACGCGCCGCCCGGCGCCCGAGGTCACGCCGCTCAGGTCTCCAGTGGCGCTGGCCACCGTGACCGGGAATCCATCCGCCCCGCCATCACGCGAAAGCGCTATGGCCACATCCCCTGGCCCATTGGGCGAAGAAACATCATAGGTAATAATCACTTCCGTGCCGCCCCCCGGCCGAGGCTGTTGCACAAAGGAAGCATTGGACAGAGCAGGAAAATCGAGCTTTGGACTGATGAGGTAAGCCGGCGCTCCCTCAGAGCGGCTGGGTGCTTCGGCCGCTCCTTGGGCAACCTCCAGCCCCTGCGAGCGAAAGGCCAACAAGCCAAGCACGGCGTTAATCACCACCTGGATATCCACTGCATCCACGGCCCCGCTGAGGTTGACGTCCCCCGAAAACGCCGTAGGCAAGTTCAGTGCCGCGTTGATGACCAGTTGCACATCGACAGCGTCCACCGCTCCAGAACTGTCGATGTCCGGCCCGGTCCCTTCCGCCTCCAACAAGATGTCCAATTGGGCAGCGGGGCCTGCTGCAATCGAAAGCGGCACGGCCTCGCCGGAGAAGCCCTTCGCGCTGCCTGTCACCGAATACGTGCCCGCAATCAACTCCTCGAAGAGATAAGCCCCATCCGCGTTACTGCTGGTGGACACGTTGATGGGGCCGCGCAGCGTGATGCGCGCGCCCTCAAGGGGGACCACGTTGCCGGGCACAGCCCCCGTTACTTCCCCCTGCAACCCGCTGTCAGGACTAGCCGTCTTCTCAAGACTGACATCGACTTCAGCGTCCTCCCCGCTGCTTGCGGCTAACGGAACGACCTCGGCCAGATAATTTTCAGCCGTGAACCGGACCGCCTGCATCTGTTTGGAACCGGTCTGACCCGGCAAGGGAATTTCGTAGATGCCTGAAGAACATGTATAGGCCGTTCCGGCGACAGCCCCGCCATCCAACAATTCGACAAACACCGCCACCAATGGTTCGCCCGTATCCGCGTCGACAGCAGCGCCTGACACCACGGGGGCATCCGAACGCGTTGCCAAGGCCACATCCTGCGTCGTAGCCTCCGCCTCATTCACGGTGGCGTTTAAAATCGACCGCACTTCATACCCAGGAGCCAGAACCCGCAAGTCATAGGCCCCCGCTTCCAAGTCAGCGAACGTGTATCGGCCATCCAATCCCGAGACGGCAGCCGCCCGGAATGCCCCGTCGAGGCCGGTCGCCTCGACAACGGCGCAACCCAGCGCCTCTCCGGACCCATCATCCGTAATCCTGCCGATCAGTTTGGCCTGTCCGCCCTGAGCTCGGATGGTGATCGCGGTCGACGCTGAGCCGGCATTCCCAGCCGCGTCCTCGCCACTCACGGCGACAATGGTTTCGCCTGCCGCCAGATCCTGGCCAACCCGGAAAAGAAACTCATTGCTTTGAAGTCCGGGCATGGCCGGCAAGCCGTTCACCGTGACGACAGTACCCGTGCGCAAGAGTTCCGAGGGAGTGAACCGGATCGTAAGCGTTACGCCTGGAAAGGCCTGGGAGGGCGTCACCGTAAGGTTTGTGAATTGGGGCGGCTGCGTGTCGACTATCCCGGGAAGCGATTCGCTCACGGCTTCCAAGGCTGCCGCCTGTATCCAAGTCGCCCCAAGCGCCACCACCAACGATAAAGCGATTCGCATGATGTGCCCACCAACTCGAGCCAAATGCTGTTTTCATAATGAGGCGCGCAAAGAGGGAGTTGATGCATCGAGCAAAGACGCCCCGCCAAGCGTGAGTCGCAACACGAGCCTGGTCATGTATTAGCACGTTAATCAAGGATGCACAAGTTAGATTTGTGTTAGAGGGTCGCAAAGGTCCGCAAACTCGCCTCTCATCGGGCAAGGGGCGAATCTATGTAGTTCACGGCGTGTGATTATGAATCTCTCAGTAATGGGCAGAGCGTGACTACGGATCGCATCTTGGATTAAGCCCTCTCGCAAGTCATCTGCTGGCGCGCCGCAAGGCTGTCTGCTGGGCATGAGCGCGCGGAGACGGCGGTTAGGGTCCGCTCGAGCTTTTTGCGCGGAGACGCGGAAGGTTGGGCGCCCTCTCGGCCTTACTCCCGGATGAGACCTCCGAGCCTTGCATGATTGCGCCCGCGTACCTCCACCATCAGCGCAGACTTATCACGCTGAGTTCGCGGAGTTCCTGCCTCGCTTCCGACAGCGGCTCGTAGGGGGCGGGGCGGAGTTCCACCCCGTAAAACGCGAGTCCCCGGGTATC
>CAZLBS010000227.1:2321-5627 GCA_964557505.1 uncultured Nitrospiraceae bacterium
GTCGGTGCGATTGCGCTGGTTGAGGCTGTTGATGAGGGCCTTCGTGTTCTTCGGATTGGCAATCGCGGGCCGAAGCGATGGACTTTTCTTGACAAGCCAAGTTGTCAACTCGACCGAATAACTTCCCGTGGCTTCCATGACCACCCGGGCTTGGCTTTGCGGCGCAAACGTTTCCAACCAGCTCAGAAACGAGGCGACGCCTTTCTGTGTCCGTGGGAACGCGTGCCAGGGCAATGCGCGCAACGGCGTGCTTGGATAGCGTTCGTCTGGACCAGCGACGGCCGCATCGAAGGTCTCCTTCGACACGTTCAGCCCGACCCAATAGCAAGCATGTTCCGCTTTCCCATTCTCCTGCTTCATGCTACGATCTTCTTGTCGCAAATGGGATTTGCCTGACCACTCTTACGCATCCGGGTTCCGGCTCGAGATAATCTACGGTCTTCGATGGCAAATCCGTTGAAAGGGAGGCGGGCGGTATCTTTGGGACGGGCTTCCTAGGGCCCTCGGTCGCAAACGGCTCCGCCTCTCTTCCTAGCATCCCACAGTGCGACATGGGAAGAACGGGTGATAGCTGCGAGAAGTTATCCACCTTTCCACAGCCATCCACAAAAGAAAAAGAACCAAAAAGAAAAGGACTACGAAGCCGGCGATTCTGGCACCCCAGATCCATGCCCAGAATCATATAAGGTCGCAGGTTCGAATCCCGCCTGCGCTGCGTCGCGACGAACGCATCATGAAGAGTAAAAAAGGCCGCTGGGCGGCAAGCACAGCCCAGCGGTGTGTTCTCTTGCTGATTGGGGTTAGTTGATCGCGACTTCCGGCGTGAACGCTTCGAAGGCTTCCACCGGCTGGCCGGCCAAGCAGGCATCAATGATTGCTCGGCCTTGCGGGTCGAGTTCGCCGGTCATGAACTCGCGCAAACACTTTTCGAAGAACTCCGTCAGCATGAGCGCGCCTTGGTCATAGGCCGCTTCGCCGACTTCCGGCTGTTGAGAAACGTCGAAGAAGCGCGGGCCAATTCGCTGGCCTTCCACTTGGATGGTCTTGCAGTGGTAGCCGAGGAGGGGGCAGCGCGAGGCCAGCAGCGTCTTCCGCTGGAAGCGGGCCTGCCCGCGGCGTGCGAGGTATTCGCGCGTCACCCACTGCGGCGCGAAGCCCACCTTCCACGCCCCGATGTGCTGGTTCGGGATCAGGATGAACATCGTGTTCGCGGTGGCCATGATCTGCTTCAGCAGGATGTTTGCCTGCACCACGCGCCGGCCTGTCGCGAAGGGCCAGTACGAGCCTACACCCTCGGATTGCATGCCCTCGGCATCGACGATTGAGGGGTTGCCGTGTCCGCGCGGCGCGACGAGACGCCAGAGCCATGCGAGCGCCGGCGGGAGGATGTGGAACATGCCCAGGATGCCGTAGGTCGGCTTTTCAGAAGTGCACGGGGGGCAGCGCACCCCGAAGCTGCGGATGTCTACGGTGACCGGTTCGCTCACTACGCCGGGGTAATAGCGGCGCGGCAATACCACGCGCGGATTTGGGCAGGGCTTGCCAGGCGCGTCCATGGTGTGCTCCCAGATCAGCCCGGTGGCGCCGGGTTTGCAGTCAATGTTCAGGAACAGCAAGGGACCGGGCGGGTGGACCGTAATGCTTTCCAGGTGTGGGTCGATGCCATACTGGGTAATGTGGTTGACACGAACGAACCAGGCATCTTCGGCATCCACAACCGTAAGACGTGGGTCGCGGTCGCCGGGACGCTGGAGGCCGGGGTCGCAAAGGGCCATGTCATCGGTCACCGGGTGCAGTTCACAGCCGCGCGGTATCACAAGTTTGCGGACATCGTCTGTGACGAGGTTGGTACCGAAGAGCAGCGTACCGTCCGATTGGCGGTGCATGTGCTCGAGCATCTCGCTCTTGCCGCCGCCCGAGGCGCCCTCGTGCATGATCGTGGTCGTATTGTCGTAGGGCGTGACGACCTGGACCGTCGAACAGTGCGCAGTCGTCCACTGCGTTTCGTCGCGCTCGCCGCGCGTAAGCAGCATTCCGTAGACGCCCTTCTTCGCGGACGGCCCTGGGTAGAGGTTGTAGCTGAAAAGTTCGTGGAGGTCAGCCTCGTCGTACCGGCGGTTATGCACGACGACTTGCTTGCCGTCGAAATGCGTGTGCCGGAAAGGCGGCGCGACATAGACGATCGCGCGGTGGAAGAAGTCCTTGCCGATTGCGCGGACTTCGTCTAGCGGCATGATGACTTGCAGCATGGCGAGCCCCATGCCGAAGAAGCCCGCGTTCGCCGGGCAAATCGCGACGCCGTACAGCGGGTCGCCGATCAGCCCGGACCGGAAGAAGAAACAGGCCAGCGGCTGCGTTTTCAGCCACTCCAGGGTCTCCGTCCTCACGGTATCGAATTCCTGGTTGAATCGTTGATGAAAGGTCGGCTTGTCCGTCGCCATGTGGTCGGCAATGACCATGCAATCCGGATCTCGGCGGCGCATGTACGGCTCGAGATAGTTTGCCGCAATGCCGTTGCGGACGCGGCAGACTTCAGCTTCCGCCACGAAGCCCTTGCCGGGAACATCATAGCCAACGGTAAAGTATCCGCCGTTGTTGGCGGCTTCGTCCGGTACGGCCAGCGCCGCAAGCTCGTCCACGCTGCCAACGAGTGTCAGCCGGTCGTTCTCCTCGGCAGCCCTCAGGACAGACGCAGCCGAGTGCGAGAGTGTTAGATCGGGGAGTCCCTTTAAGGCCATCCAAGCGTTCCTCCTGAGCCATGCAAACATGCAGCGTGCGCCACGTTAATGTAGATGCGCAATAGCAGCGGGCGCAGTGTGACTTCATGTGCCTATGCGATTCAAACGCCTAGCGCAAGTTGCAAGTCTTTCACGGAACCTTAGCAGATATATTACTAAAAAGAGCGTCTAATGGGTAACATGGAGTATTTGCGTGACCTGCATGCGGCGCGCGAGCGGCAAACGGGCCTGGCTCGACGCGCGATGTGCTTCGCCCAAAGGGCCTAGGCGGCAGGTGATAGCCGGTAGCGCGGGATATGGCGCGCTAAAGGCACAGGGCGACCGCAGGTAAAAACGCGATAAATGAACACTCACAAAGATTACCCCCTATTGAGGCGGCACAACGTCTAGGGGCGCCCCACTACGCCACAGGCAGGCTCCGCTTTGTCGGCTTTGCTCTGTGTGCCAGCCGTGCTGGGCGCCTCGATGTAAACGGATTAGCATTGGGAAAAGAAAGCCTTTAGAGCGGCAATCACAAACTATGAAAATGACAAACAAGCGATTCTTATCTGAACAAAAGTACGGGGAC
>CAZLBS010000227.1:5637-6367 GCA_964557505.1 uncultured Nitrospiraceae bacterium
AAAGGTAATCATTCGTCGAAATCTTAGAAACTTGCAGAGCGTGATTATAAAGTAACTGGAAGAGCGGGATGCAAAATATTTTGTAGTCCAAGAACAATAGAAACAGATAGCACGAAGATGGAAAAAACGTAGTTAAAGGGTAAAGTGCGTCCTATAAAAACCGTGCGGCGCTTCGAGAAATCTTAGATCGTCAGCCGTCAAGCTTCGTGAGGCAGTCCGCTCGCAACTCCCGGGCGAAAAGTTTCAGGCGCGGTGTCCGCTAGCAAGTGCGATCGCCCTGGATACATGTCGAACCCTCCTGGAGAATTCGAATGCTAATGGCTTTTGAGACTGCGCGGAAATGCAGCGCAGGTAGCGAACTAAAGTTACGTTTAAACGACTCTGGCGCACAGCAGATTCGCTGCGTAGATGGGGAACGAAGACCGAATGCAATAGGGCGTCCGGCAATGAACAGTATTTCTGCGATGTCTTGTAGCTGCTTCATGATTGTGCGGCCGTAGGTTTGAATCCTATCGCGCCGGCCAGTTTGTGCTTTGGCAATGGTGGGACTTTTTTAGCTCATGAGGCCGGGTACGATGTGGCGTTTTTCGACGCCCGTCAAGCGGATATCCAGGCCTTGTGAGCGAATGCTGAGCGCTTCGTGGTCCATGCCCATGCAATGCAGCAGGGTGGCATAGAGGTCGCTGACATGCACGGGATTCTCGACGATGTTGTAGCTCAAGTCGTCGGT
>CAZLBS010000228.1:0-6356 GCA_964557505.1 uncultured Nitrospiraceae bacterium
GGGCCTCTTCTGGGGGAATGTTGGCCTCGGCTTCCGTGATGGCCTCGAGCAGGGGCGGGGCATGCCCGGCATACGCCGCCAGCAGGGCACGGCTTTCGCCGAGGGACGGCGTTTCGCCCCGGTTCCGCCCGGAAGCACGCGGCGGCGCTTCCGGGGATGGGGTCTCGCTGTCGGTGGAAGCGGCCTCCTTCACCGCGCTCTCTCCTCCGCCAGACGGTCCGGCCATCCAGCATGCTGCCTGTCATTCGCAGAGCACCCGCAACGCGTGCAAATGCACGCCCGCAAGGCACAAAGGCCATACCTGCAAGTTTAGCATGATTTGGGCATGAGGGAAAGACAGCGCTGCAGTGCGCAGGCCGCGGCAATTGCCGAGGGGTGCCCGAGCCGGGGTCAAGCGGATTCGGCTGAGGCCTTAGGACGCGGCTTCTGCAAGGCGCATGGCGTCGGGGGTAACGATGAACCGGGCGCCGGCGCGGCGGATGGACAGGGCGGCCTCGGGCAAGACCGCAGTTTCGTCGAGCCAGCCTTGGGCGCTGGCATTCGCGAGCATCCGGCGTTCAAGCTCGGTCATGCGCGCGGCGACCGGAATGGCCAACGCTTCCGCAGCCCGGCGAATGACATCGAGGCAGGGCAATGCCGGCTCGATCATCACGATGTCGGCGCCGGCCTCGGCGCAATGCACGCAGACTTCGCGCAAGCTCTCGGCGTCGGCCATGGCTTCACTCCGTTCGGCAAAGGCCGGGCCGCTCCCTCCCGGCGCGGCAATGAGGACCGTGTGCACCTGGCCGGCCAACTCGAGCCGCTCCCGCGTCGCGGAGACGTTTTCCGGGGTGGCGCCTTGCAGCACTACGGCATCGAGACCGGCTTCGGCTAGCTCGACGGCTTTCGCTTCGCCCTCGATGCCGGCGACTGGGGTCATCAGCATCAGCTCGCCCGGCGCGGCATCGTGGATGCCGCCGCACATGGTCGTCCATTCAGAGGGGGCATGCGGCGGCAGCCATAGGGCCTTGATCCCGCATTCCCGGGCCATGCCCGCCGCCTCGACCGGGTCGGCGCCGGGCATGAGTTCAATCACGAAATCAGCAGGATGCAGCCGCGTTTCACGAACGAGTTCACGCCATGCCTCGTTCCGGCGCAATCGGCGCGGGCGAATGGATGGGTACGTCAAACTTGGTCTCCCTCATGTACATGCCACACGCCGGTGCTCCGGGAACGCGGCCTCTCAGCAGCACATGAATATAGCACCAACATGCGCTGTAGGGAAAGAGAGAGGGTCAAGCCGCCTCGCCTGCTTCGGACACGGAGGGGCCTTCTAGTTTGCCCTGGCGCACAAACAGGAACAACGGCAGGGCAAAACTGAAGACCACGAGAAAGGCAATGAGGATGTACAGCCAACTATATTTCATTTTCAGCCGCCGCGCTTCGGCGGCCATCCAAACAGACCCGGCAAGCGTGGCAATAAAGAGATCGAGGTTCATAGCGCGCGCCGCCGGATTGGGCGCGGTCGCTGCCATAAACTCAGCGAAGCTATTGGTCTGCAGGAAGGCGACAATGAGCCACCACGGGACGACTAGCCCGAGAACGGCAAGAATGAGATAGAACCAGCGTAATGGCGACAAGCTGCATTGCTCCCAGTTCGGGCCTGCCAAAGAGCAGCATGAACACTAGCCAGGTCAGCGCACCCGACACAGTATGCAGATTTTCGAGATGACTTGCGCGCTCATGATTTGCGGGCAATCTTGGTGGACTCTGCCAACCCGCCCGGCTTGCCAGCACAGCATCAGTGCTTGCCTGGCGAACGAGTTGACAGGCGTGTGGCGATTTGGTAGATTTTGCTTGCTAGCACTCCTTACAGGCGAGTGCTAACAGGATGCGGCAGGCAGACGCCGGTGCCTCGAGGGGGGTTGCCTGCGCTTCCAACCTGATGATTACCATTGACTTATGTGACTTTGCGGACGTGTGAGGCGTCCGAGGATCCTTGAGAACAAGAGGGAGAATTTAGACCGATGGCCAAGATGATGGCATTCGAACATGAGGCGCGGGAATCGCTGATTCGCGGCGCAGACATTCTTGCGAACGCGGTAAAGGCGACGCTGGGTCCAAAGGGCCGCAACGTGATGCTGGAGAAGAGCTTCGGTGCGCCGAACGTGACCAAGGACGGCGTCTCGGTTGCGAAAGAAGTTGAGCTGAAAGATCCGTATGAAAACCTTGGTGCGCGAATGGTGCGCGAAGCGGCTAGCAAGACGCAGGACATTGCCGGCGACGGCACGACGACCGCGACGGTATTGGCGCAGAGCTTGATTCATACGGGCTACAAGTACGTTACGGCGGGCGCCAGCGCGATGCACGTGAAGCGGGGCCTTGAAAAGGCGGCGGCAGAAGCCGTGGCCGCGATTGACAGCGCTGCCAAGAAGATCAAGAACCAGGAAGAGGTGAAGCAGGTCGCGACCATCTCAGCCAATGGCGATGAAGAAATCGGCGGTATGATTGCCGATGCCATCGACAAAGTCGGCCAGGATGGCGTGGTGACCATTGAAGAGGGCAAGGGCCTCCATTCTGAACTCGAGGTGGTCGACGGCATGCAACTCGACCGCGGATTCCTCTCGCCTTATTTTGTGACCGATTCGGAAACCATGCGCGCGGTGCTCGAGGATGTCTACATCCTTTGCTTTGAAAAGAAGATTTCAAGCGTGCAGGACATGGTCCCGATGCTTCAGGCGACGGCCCAGGCCGGCAAGCCGTTGCTTATCATCGCCGAAGATGTCGAGGGCGAAGCCTTGGCCACGCTGGTGGTGAACCGCATTCGCGGCATCCTGAATGTGTGCGCGGTGAAGGCGCCCGCGTTCGGCGACCGCCGCAAGGAAATCCTGCGTGACATCGCCGTGCTGACAGGCGGCGAGTTCATTACGGAAGACCTTGGCACGAAGCTCGAGAGCGTGACGCTCGAACAGCTCGGCCGCGCCAAGCGGGTAGAAGTGACCAAGGACAACTTCACGATTGTCGAAGGCGCGGGCAAGAAGAAGGACATCACGGCGCGGTGCGAGCAGATTCGCCGGGCCATCGAGACGACCACCTCTGACTACGACCGCGAAAAGCTGCAAGAGCGCCTCGCCAAGCTGGCCGGCGGAGTCGCGGTGATCAAGGTTGGCGCCGCGACGGAAGTGGAACTCAAGGAAAAGAAGGCCCGCACGGATGACGCGTTGAACGCGACGCGCGCGGCCATCGAGGAAGGCATCGTGCCCGGCGGCGGCACGGCCTTCATTGACGCGTACAAGCGGGTGGCCAAGCTCGATCTCGAGGGCGACGAAGCGCTGGGCAAGACCATGTTGCTCGAAGCGCTGCAAGCCCCGCTCCGCCAGATCGCGCACAACGCCGGCCTGGAAGGCGCGCTTATGGTTGAAAAGGTGATGAACGCCAAACCGGGCGTTGGCCTCAATGCGGCCACCGGTGAAATCACCGACCTCGTCAAGGCCGGCATTATCGACCCGGCCAAGGTGTTGCGCACGGGCATTCAGAATTCGGTCAGTGTCGCAGGCGTCTTCCTGACAACCGAATGCGTTGTGGCCGACAAGCCCGAGCCGAAGAAGGCGGCCCCCGCGGGCGGCGGCATGGGCGGAATGGGCGGCATGGGCGGCATGATGTAAGCCCCCCTCCCAGTCCTTCAGCAAATCACGCCCCGGCAGACGGCTCAAGCCTCTGCCGGGGCTTTTGCTTCATCAATCCTCCGGCGCCTCGCCGCTGGGCTTCTTCTTCAGTACGAAGGTCTGGACGAGGACGAAGCCAACGAGGCCTGTGGGCAGGCCGTAGAGGATGAGCAGGCCCCACCAGGTCTTGGACCAGCCGGTGAAATCGCGCCAGTTTTCTGGGGGCCACCAGATGGCGAAGGCACGGCCCACGATGTTGTCGCGGGGTACCCAGCCCCAGACGCGGCCATCGACGCTGTTCTTGGAGTTGTCGCCCAGCATGAGGTAATGCCCCTCGGGCACTACGCTGTATTGCTCGCTCGGGAGGATGCCATAGCGCATGGGATACTTTCGGTGGGCCTCCTCGATCTGCTGGCGCATGATCGCCCTGTCGCGCGGCGAGGCTTGCTGATATTGATCGAGTTGTTCCAACTCTTCGAGCGTCAGGGTAAGCCGCGTGGTGTAATGCACGTCAGGCATCCGCTCGGGAAAGTCGAGCGGCTCGCCGTTGACGAAGACTTGACCGCCGCGAATCTGGATGCGCTCGCCCGGCAGGCCGATGATGCGCTTAATGAGGGTGCGGAATTCGGCGTCTTCTTTGGGAGAATGGAACACGACGATGTCGAAGCGCTCGGGCTCGTTCCAGTAAAAGATGTAGTTGTCGAGAAAGGGCCAGCGCAAGCCGTAGTGAAACTTGCTGATAAAGACGCGGTCGCCGCGCAAGATGTGCGGGTCGCCCGCTAGGGTTGGCTCCATCGAGCCAGAGGGAATCTTGTACGGCTCGATGACGGCCCAGCGGATGACCAGCACCAGGAGGATGACCTGGCCCCACGAAATGAGATTTTCGCGCGTGAGGGGCCCGAAGATGAAGGTGATGGGATTGAACCCGCCCTTCTTCCCGGAACTCTCCTGCGCAGGGGCGCGCTCCCCTTTTGCCCGTGCTTTCGCCACCCCTGCCCCCGTCTCCGGTCTAGTCGCCGCTGTCGTCCACGCGCAACAGGGCCATGAAGGCTTCTTGCGGCACCTCGACCGTGCCGATGGCCTTCATGCGCTTCTTGCCTTCTTTCTGCTTTTCGAGCAGCTTGCGCTTACGTGTGATATCGCCCCCGTAACATTTCGCCGTCACGTTTTTGCGCATGGCTTTGACCGTCTCGCGCACGATGATGCGCCGGCCAATGGCCGCCTGTATCGCCACTTCGTATTGCTGGCGCGGGATGAGTTCGCGCAGCTTCGAACACAACTGCTTGCCCATCTGGTAGGCCTTGTCCCGGTGGACGACGATGCTCAACGCGTCCACGGGATCGCCATTCAACAGAATGTCGAGCTTGGCGA
Organism: uncultured Nitrospiraceae bacterium; assembly: GCA_964557505.1. Classification (GTDB taxonomy): domain Bacteria; phylum Hydrogenedentota; class Hydrogenedentia; order Hydrogenedentales; family CAZLBS01; genus CAZLBS01. Next base: position 5,016 of record CAZLBS010000228.1, read on the forward strand.
GATTGCCCGCCCGGTATCCGGTCACCTCATATTCGAGCGAACCATAGCCGCGGGTGATGGTCTTCAGCTTGTCGTAGAAGTCGAGCACGATTTCGGCGAGCGGCACCTCGTAGACCGCCATGGTGCGGTTGGCATCGATGTAGTCGATGCGCACGTGAATGCCGCGCTTTTTCTTCAAGAGGTCGATGACCGCGCTGAGGTATTCCGTGGGCGTGATGATCTCGGCTTTGATGAAGGGTTCCTCGATGCGCTCGATCTCGCCGGGGTCTGGCAGCTCGGAGGCCTTCTCGATGGTAATGTGTTCGCCGTTGGTCATGTAGACGTGATAGGCCACGTTCGGCGCGGTGGTCACCAGCGTCAGATCGAACTCGCGCTCGAGGCGCTCCTGGATGATCTCCATGTGGAGCAGGCCGAGGAAGCCCAGGCGAAAGCCAAGGCCCAGCGCGTCGGAGCTGTCGGCCTGATACGAGAACGAGGCATCGTTCAATTGCAGGCGTTCGAGCGCATCGCGCAAGTCTTCGTAGTCCGTGTTGATCGCGGGGTACAGGCCGCAGAACACGAAGGGCAGCACTTCCTTGTAGCCGGGCAGCGCCTGGGTTGTCGGTGCGCCGGCATCGGTTATGGTGTCGCCGACCTTGGTGGAATCGAGCGTCTTGATGTTGCAGATGACATAGCCCACCTCGCCCGCGCTCAGCGAATCCAACGGGCAGAACTCCGGCCGGAAGACGCCGAGTTCCTGCACTTCGTAGCGCTGCTCGGTCTGCATCATGACGATCTTCTGACCCTTGCGCATGACGCCGTCGACCACGCGGCAATAGACCACGACGCCGCGGTAGATGTCGTACTTCGCGTCAAAGATGAGCGCGCGAAGCACCGCCTCGCGATTGCCCTTGGGCGGCGGCACTTGCTGCACGACCGCCTCGAGGATGTCCTTCACACCGATGCCATTCTTAGCGCTCGCGGGAATCGCGCTCAGGCCGTCCAGGCCGATGATGTCCTCGATTTGCTGGCGTGCGCCATCGACATCCGCGGCGGGCAGATCGATCTTGTTGATGACCGGAATGATCTCGAGGTCTTGCTCGATGGCCTTATAGGCATTGGCCAATGTTTGCGCCTCGACGCCCTGCGCCGCGTCGACCAGAAGCAAGGCCCCTTCGCACGCGGCCAGGCTGCGCGACACTTCGTAGCTGAAGTCCACGTGACCGGGCGTGTCGATGAGGTGGAGCGAATACTCTTCGCCATTCTCGGCGGTGTATTGCAGGCGCACGGCGACCGACTTGATGGTGATGCCGCGCTCGCGCTCGAGCTCCATGTTGTCGAGCACCTGCTCCTTCATCTCGC
>CAZLBS010000229.1:0-6342 GCA_964557505.1 uncultured Nitrospiraceae bacterium
ACGGCTTCAGCACCGATAAAGGCGTCATCCTGATGGCCGCCACCAACCGGCCCGCGGCGGACATGATCCACCGGAAGAAGGATTCGCGATCTTGCATCCGGTCGATGTAGGTCCCTTGAATGGCGCCCAGCAACAAAAGCCCTGCGAAGACCGCGGCGAGGATGACGCCGGTGTTTTTCTCGATGGATTGCTTGCTCATGGCGCTATAACTCCCGTTTACGAAATATCAGCCACCCAAGAACGTATCCCGCGAGGGCATAGGTGACAGCATAAACGATGAGCCAAGGAATGAGAACATTTGAGGGCGGGTCATTCGGCTGGAGGTAGACGACTTGGTCACGCAGGCTAAAGCGTTCCAAATTGGGGACGACATTGTAGAGCCCCCAGGCCAAGCCGCCCACGAGCTTCTCTGAGAATGCAGCATCTCCGGCGGTACGGTCGGCCACGTCTTGCAGATACTGCGTGAGGTGCCCCGCGGTGTAAATGAACAGCCCGCCAATGATGGGCAAAATGGACGAACTGGCCGCACAAGCGATGGCAAAGGTGAGGGCGCTGACCACGAGGAATTCACAGTAGGTCAAGAGCAGCGACCAGAGAATGAGCGTCGGCGCGACATCTTGCCGGTAGTAAATGGCCATGAAGAACATGAAGCCCATAAGCGCGAGGTTGACGAGAATGAGGAGCTGGGCTCCCACGAATTTGCCGAGCAGGTATTGAAAGCGGTGCAGGGGCTTGGACAAGACAGTATGGGCGACGCGGCTTTCGACTTCATTGGGCACCGTGGTCGCCGAGACGAAGATGGCGATGAGCACCCCGAAGATGGACACGGCCGTCAGGCAGATGTCCTTGATGAGCTTGGCGTTCACGTCGGACTGAATCTCGCCTGCTTCGGGGAGTTCGGTCAAGAAGGCGGTGATGACATTGGCCCCAAAGATGACCAGCAAGCTCAGCACGAGAAAGCCGACAAGGGTCTTCTTGCGGATGCCCTCGCGCCAGGTGTGCACGGCGATGGCCCAGGGGCCGCGTACGAAGCCGCTAAACCCGCCCGCCGCGGGCCGCGCTGCCTCTTTGGGCATGTCTTGCGCTTCGACAGCCGTGTTCATGCTTGCGCCTCCTTGCGCCCTTTCGCTTCACGTACGGTGTTGACGAACATTTCTTCCAGGCTCTCCCGCTTGGGGGCAACGCTCAAGAGCGTGAGGTCATGCCGCCGGCAGATCTCGAGCGCCTCGTAGACATCCATCTTCTCGGGCACATGCAGCACGGCCCGGCTGCTCGACTGGTCGGCCACTTCTATGCCGCGCTCCTGGAGCGCCGCCATCGCCGCGGCGCTGGGCTTGGACACCTCGAGTGCATTCGAGCGTTCCTTGAGCAACTCGGTGACCGTGCCCACGGTCTGGAGGTCGCCCTCGAATATGATGCCGACGCGGTCGCTGATGAGTTCCACTTCGAGCAACTCGTGACTCGAGATGAGCAGCGTCTTGCCCTGCTGCCGCAACTCGATGAGCAAGTCCCGAATATCTTTCCGGGCGATGGGGTCAAGCCCTGTGGTGGGTTCATCCAGGATGAGCAGGCTGGGCTCGCCCAAAAGCGCCTGCGCGATGCCGATGCGCTGCCGCATGCCCTTCGAATAGTTTTTGATGAGATGCTTGCGCGCGCGGGTCATGCCGACTTGTTCCAGCACATGGGCGATGCGTTTCTCGAGCGCTTTGCCGCCCATGCCGTAGAGGTTGCCGTAAAAGCGCAGCACCTCTTCCCCTTTCAGGAAGTCAGGATAGTAGGCGCCTTCGGGCACATACCCGATGTGCGCGCGGACCGCGGGCGCTGTGATGTCTTCGCGGCCCATCACCCGCACCGTGCCGGCATCGGGAAAAATGAGCCCCAGCAAGATCTTAATGGTGGTGGTTTTGCCGGAACCGTTCGGCCCCAGGTAACTGAAGATTTCGCCATCGTTCACGTGCATGGTGAGATTGTTGAGCGCACGCACGCTTGGCGACCCGGCTGAGCCGGGATATATCTTGGACAAGTTCTCAATGTCGATGATGGCGGACACGGCAGCATCGTCCTTCTGTCATGCGTGTATGGCCGGTTGCGAGGCCCTTGGGCGCGGCGCATGCCGGACACAGGCCTGCTGTTTAGCGGCCCCTCCCGGCAGCCTGAAAGAGTATCAGGTTGCCGCGAAAGGCTGCAATGCCCGAAGCGCTGGTGCAGCCTCCGTTTGCCCTCTGCTCGGCTTGGCCCCCATGATAGCGGCTTGCCGGGCGGATGGTTGGAGAGACGATGCAAGAAGTTTGGAAAAACCCGTGGGTGCGCGCAGGGGCCGCCCTGGCCGTGGTGCTTGGGGTGGTGCTGTTTGCGCTTGCCTTGCGGAGCGTGTTGGTGCCGCTGGCGTTGGCCTTTCTCGTGGCGTATCTGCTGGATCCGCTGGTCGACTGGTGCGAGCGCTTCCGCGTGCGGCGGTCCATCACGATCGCCGGGCTGTTGTTTGTCATTCTCGTGGCGCTTTCGGCCATCCCGCTGTACTTCATCCCGAGCGTGATCGATGAATCGGATCAGCTTCTGCGTGCCGCACGGGAGAAGCGAAGCGAAGCACCGGCGGAACCGGCCGCACCGGCGAAGGCAGACGAAGCACCCAGCGGCGCAAAGGCGCCAACACCGGGTCCGCCCGACGACACGGATGACAATACCGGCTGGCTCGAGTCGTGGGAGTCTGGCCTGGCGATTGATCTTGTCGAGCGGGCCGGGCAACTGGTGCCGCTGCAGCAGATCGTGAACGTGACGGGCCTTAGCGAGCGCGAGGGGATGGAAGGCCTTCCCCCCTCAGCCGTGTTGGTGACCGCCGGCGCCGAGTATGTGCGCGATGCCGCACGGGCCGTGGTCAACAGCTACAGCAAGCAGCTCGCCCAAGACGGCAGCGAGGCAAGCATGCTGCAATCGCTGGCAAACTCCATCTTGGGCTTTGTGGCCTTGCTGGCCAATATCATTCTCTTCAGCTTTGTGACGGTGTATCTCCTGCATGATTTCGACAGCGTCTTACGGGGCATGGGCGACCTCGTGCCGGTGCGGTACAGGGCCTACACCTTTCGGGTGCTGCGCGACATCGACCGGCAGTTGCGGGGTTTTCTCGCGGGGCAGTTCACCGTCATTCTGTGCCTGTCCACGATGTATGCCATTGGGCTTTATATCTGCGATACGCCTTTCTGGCTGCACATTGCCGTGCTTGGCGGGCTGATTAGCCTGGTGCCTTACATCGGGCCGACGCTCACCATTGTTCCCGCTGCCCTGCTCACGCTCTTCGCGCATGGGGTCGACTGGCACATCCTCGGCGTCATCGGCACGTTCACCTTCGCTCAAACCCTCGAGGGCAATGTGCTCACGCCCAACATCGTCGGCCAGCATGTGGGGCTGCACCCCGTCTGGGTCATCCTTGCCCTGCTCGTCTTCGCGAGCCTCTTTGGGTTCCTCGGCCTCGTACTGGCATTGCCTTTAGCCGCAACCCTTAAAGTGCTCGTGCTGGAAGGGGTCAGTTGGTACAAGCAAAGCAGTTGGTATTTGGGAGAAAGCAATACTGGGGCAAACCGGTGACACGGTTCCGCAGCTTAGGCTAGGCCTACAATGCCAAGACGCTTACACGTAAATATTAGTATATTGTATAAGGTTTAATGTTATTATCATCTCTACTGACATGAGTTTTCTGAGCCGCATGCAGGCAATTGGCGCGGCAGCGTGACCAGCCTGTCTGGCGCGCGCTGCGGGCTGCCTTCGTGCAATGGCGCCGCGCCATCCATCTCTGTGTGCGGACGACAGGCTATCTGCCCAACTTATCGGCGCCTGGTCATGTACAGCCCCGCTGCACCTGCTGCCAGGGCCAGGGCCGCCAGTCCCAGGCCTGTCGCGGCGGGCACATTGGAGCCGCCGCCTGTGCCCTCGAGGACGAGTGCGGCTTTGTTTGAGGCGAGTTCGGAGCCGAGGCCGTCGGTGACGGCGACTTGGTACTCGCCCGCATCTTCGGGCGCGAAATCGACGACATCCAGGAAGGGCTCGTCTAAGCCGGCGATTTCAAAGCCCTGCTTTGTGCCGGCGCCGAAGAAGCGCCATTCGTACATGAGCGTGCCGACGCCGCCATCGACTTCAACGCGGAATTCGAATGAGCCGCCGAGGGCCACTTCGCCGCCTTGCAAGGGAGATGCAAACGACATCGGGTCGTCCACTTCTATGACCGCGGGCGCGGAAGCAAGCGGTCCAACATCGTCGGACACGTCGCAGGTGTACACCCCTGATACGCCGGGAGTGACGCTTTGGAAGACGTAGGTATTTCCATCGTTATCGCCTGGCGCGGGCAGGCCGTCTTTGCGCCAGAGATAGGTCAATTCATTTCCAGGGGCTAGATCTCCCCCCGTCGCTCCGATGGCGAGCGGTTGAAGCGCAGTGCCCGTGTAGGCGAGTTGGCCCGTGGGCTGCGGGTCGATGACGATGGGCGTCGTGCGCACGTTCAGCAGGCCCGCGCTGGAAGTCAATTCGTCTGTGCCATTGTCGCGCACGACCACCCGGTAGCGGGTGTTGTCGTCGATGGCCGCACTCACGCCTGTAACGGTCAACACGGGGCCGTTGGGCTGTTCATTAGGAGGCAGCGCCACAAAGGGGGCCACGAGATCGGGCGACCGTTGCCATTCATAGTCGAGCGGCGGAATGCCCCCTTCAGCGACGACGGTAAATTGCGCTGTCTCGCCCGGGTTCGCGCCGCGGCCGATGGGGCTTTGCACGATGGCGAGACGCGGCACGACGATGAGTTCGGCCTCTTGCGAATCACGCGTAGAAGGCGGGGCGCTGGCGTCGGTCACTTCGGCGGAGTAGGCGTCGGCCTGGCCCGCAAGCGGCGCGTTTAGGGTGAGCGAGGGGCCGCCGGGCTGTTGGGCTGGCGGGAGCGCGGCTCCATTTCGCTTCCATAGATACGTCAGGGGCGGCGTGCCGCCAGCGGCGACGAGATTGAAGGTGACGGAAGCGGCATCGTCGTACACGGTTTTGTCCGACGGACCGGAGACGCTCAGCAAGTCGAGTACGGTCAGCGCAGCTGGGTTGGATTCCACTTGCCCGAAGGGCGGGTTGCCCCGTGCATCGCTGATCACGGCCGTATAGGTTCCCGCCTCTGCCGGGCTCACTTGATTGAGCGCAAGGAAGGGCTGGCTCGGCGCGCCGATGCTGGCGCCTTTTCGGCGCCAGTCATAGGCAAGCGGGCCTTTGCCGCCCGCCGCGGCAACGGTCAACACCAGGTTGTCGCCGCTGAGCACGGTGCTGCCTTGGGGCTGTTGCGTGATGCTTACCGGCGGATCGACGCTGACCATTACGGTCTCTGGCGCCGGCGCGGTTTGGGCGGCGTCTGAGACTTCGAGCGCGTATGACCCCGCGTCTTGCAGCGAGGCGCTCGGCACCGTGTAGGAGCTGGAAGGGCCGTTCTGTACTTCCACGCCGTCTTTCGTGAAGCGGAATGTCAAACTGCCTGAACCGCCTGAGGCCACGCCCTCGAGGGTGAAGCTTTCCGTTTCGTAGAGGTCGAGCACGCTGGGAGTAGATGCGAGTTGCACTGCAAGCGCCGCCGAGAAGGACACGGCGCTGCCCGCCGGCACGGTGGTTGTCCATGTGGCGCCATCGGGAATGACGCCGATCTCGAAGTCTGTGAAGCCTTGCACGGAAAGCGACACATTGTCAGCATCGCCTCCGCCATTGTTGACGAGAAAGACTTGGTCGAAGCCATCGAAGGGCGAAGAGGCGCCTGCGGGCAATATGACCAATTCGAGTTGTTCGGCTCCGGGCGGGCTTACATCGCCCTGATTGAAAAAGGACGGGTTGGTGAAGCCGCCTGTCGCCGTGCCGCCTTCAAGCTGGGGTATCAGGGGCGTATGGAGCGTGGGCGCATAGGGTGCGGGGGCCCGCAACACGCCGTCGTTAAACGCTTGCCCGGCAAGCAAATCGTCGCTGTCGAACGCGGGAAGGGGCGCGGCGCCCATGTTGCTGATGAGCGTGGCCCTGCCTTTGAGGGCGCCGGGCGCGCCTGTCGTGTGGTTGCCGGCCAGCACGCTGCCGCCGTTGACGACGATGACCGAGCCTTGCAGCTTCACGGCCCCGGGCGTGCCAAGCCCCCCGCCGCCGCCGGACCCTGAGACGCCGCTGGAGCCGCCTTTGCCGCCAAGACCGCCCGCGCCGCCGCTGGCGCCTGTGCCGCCTTGCCCGCCAGTCGTTGGGTTTGGAAAGCAGATGCCGAAATTGACGTTGAAATTGCCTGGCCCGCCCGGGATGCCGCCGCTGCCGCCGCCGGGCCCGCCGCCGCCATTGCCAGCTTGCCCTTCC
>CAZLBS010000230.1:0-5128 GCA_964557505.1 uncultured Nitrospiraceae bacterium
GCAGCTCCGGAGCCGCCAGCGCCGCCGGCGCCGACGCCGCCCACAGAGGACGTGCGCACCATTCCGGTGTTGAACAACGTGCTGTTCGACTTCGACAAGTCGACGCTGAAGCCGGAAGGCAAGGCCGAGATCGACAAGGTGATTGCCGAGATGAAGGAATTCCCTTCGGACACGGTGACCATCGAAGGGCACACATGCAACATCGGTACGGATGAGTACAACATGGGCCTTGGCCAACGCCGTGCCAATGCGGTGAAGGAATACATGCTGGCCAACGGCATTGCCGAAACGCGCGTTACGACGGTGAGTCTCGGCGAGACCGATCCCGCTGTGCCGAATTCGAGTCCGGCCAACCGCAAGCTGAATCGCCGCGCCGTATTCGATTACGTCATCGGCAACTAATAACCGCCTCGAGCGCTGACCACGGCGAATACTTAATCGATCACCAACGCCCCGGGATTTGGCGGAATCCCGGGGCGTTTTCTTTTCCGGAGAAGACTGGGGGCCAAACGCCTGGGGTTCTTTTCAACCCTGGCCCCTATCCGCTACCCAATCTCCTCGAGATTGGCCTTGGCTTCGGGGAGATTGGGCTGAAGCCGGAGGGCGCGCTCGAACTGGATTTTGGCAGCTTGGGGGCGGCCGAGGTTGGCGAGGCATACGCCGAGGTTGTTGTAGATGAAGGGGTCTTCACCGTCATACTCGAGGGCCTTTACGAAGAGGTCGAGCGCCTCTTTGAGTTGCCCAGTTATGAAGAGTTCCTCGCCTTCAGTGCGGAGTTCGTGGGCATGGATGAGGGCGCTTACGCTCTCGATGCCGGTGGCGAGTTCGGCCGCGCGTTCGTAAGCCGCCTCCGCCCCCGTGGGGTCTCCCTCGACATCAGAGGCGCGGCCCAAGGCGACATGCGCCATCACGTGGTTCGGTCCCGCTTCAACCGCGCGCTCGGCGTGGGCTAGCGCTTCCGCGGTGTCTCCCTCGCGGTAACAGGCCATGGCCAAGGCAGCAAGGGCATGCGGCGCTGCATCGCCCCCCTTCGCCACCGGCTCGAGCACTTTGCGCGCAAGTGCGTAATTGCCTTGTTTGAGCAGTAGGCCGGCATAGGTCATGGCCGCATCGGGATCGCGCGGGGCAAGGGCATGTGCCCGCTTTGAGGCGGCCAGCGCGGTCTCCTCATCGCCCATGCCCGCGCTAAGCTGGGCGTACTCGAACCAGGCCTTCGCGCTGTTCGGCTGCTTCTCAGTCTTCCCCTGGGCGATATCCCGGTAGAGCTGTTGCTTCTCGGGCGGACGTTCCGCTGGCGGCAAGTATCCATAATGATGAATCAGAATGCTCGAGGGACAGATGACGCCGCCGGCTTCGTGAATGCTCTCGGTAATGTTCTCGTGTATGGGCTCGCGGTACTGAAACTCTGGGCGGTTGCGAAAGAGGCGGCAGAGCGGCGCGGCAAGATACCCGGTCCAGTGCTTGCGGTAGGGCGAGCCGCCTGCCGAAACCCACCGCCATGCCTTCGGCTGATTGCAGTAATTCGCGAGCGTGACCTCGATGGCATCGGCTCCCTCGCCATCGGCATCTACGAGCGCTCGAATGGCCTGCGCATTTTCCGGATCGACAACTTCATCGGCATCGAGATGCAGCAGCCAGTCCGAGGCGGCCTCCTTGAGGACGGCATTGCGTGCGGCCGCGAAGTCATTGGTCCAGGGCACATCAATGACGCGCGCCCCATGTTCCGCTGCAACGGCCTTCGTGCGATCCGTAGACCCCGTATCGCCGACGATGATTTCGTCCGAGATGGCGCGAACGCTTTCGAGGCATTCGGCAAGAACCGCTTCCTCGTTCTTCGCGATCATGACGATGCCGAGCGTGTTCCGCTTCACCATGCGGCATCCCGAAGCGCGCCCCGCTCAGCGTCCTGTGGCCATGGCATACGGCGCTGCTTATCCCGTCGCGCGCTTCTTGCTAGCGGCTTTCTTCTTGCCGGCTGCACGCTTCTTTTTGGCAGGCGCTTCGGCCAGCAAGGCGACCGCGCGCTCGAGTGAAATTTGCTGCGGGTCTTCATCCTTCGGAATGGTGGCGTTTTTCTTGCCGTCGGTGACATAGGGTCCATACCGGCCGTCGCACACCTCGACCGTGACGTTCGATTCCGGATGCTCGCCAAGGGTCTTGAGCACGGTCTTCTGGCGCTGGCGCGACGGCTTCGGCTGCTTGAGCAATTCCACCGCGCGCTCGAGCGTCACGCTGAAGACGTCGTCGCCCGCCTCCGGCTTGAGGCTGCGGTACTCCTTGTTGCACTCGACGTAGGGGCCATAGGGGCCGATTGAGGCCTTGACCTTGTTGCCCGTCTCCGGATGTTGCCCCAGCTCGCGCGGCAGGGACAGATGCTTCAGGGCCAACTCGAGCGACACCTCGTCGATGTCTTTGCCTTTGGGCAGGCTGGCGCGCTTGGGTTTCTTTTTGCTGCCTTCTTCCTGGTCGCCCAGTTGTACATACGGGCCGTATGGCCCGACCTTCGCGTAGATGGGCTGCCCGGTTTCCGGGTGATGCCCGAGCGGCTCATCGGATGCCTCGCTCTTGCCGATAAGCTCGACCGCGATGTCTTCCGTCAAATCCTCATAGGTGATGTCTTCCGGGATGGGGGCGGTGTTTCCGCGCCCGCCTTCGCCGCGCTGGATGAACGGGGCCTTCTTGCCCATGCGCACCACGATGGGTTCCCCGCTATTGGCGTCCGTGCCGATGGGGATGCGCGGAAACTCAATCTCCTCCATCTTGGCCTCGATGGTGGGCTTGAGCCCCGGGCCGAATTCGCTGCCCCCATTTCCATTGCCCTTGTAAAAGGTGTCGAGGAAGTTTGTGCCGTCGCGTTCGCCGCGAGAAATTTCATCGAGCGCGTCTTCCATGCGCGCCGTGAACTGGTAGTCGATGTAATCGCCGAAGTGCTTGCGCAGCAGCAGAATGACCGCGACGCCGAGGAACGATGGCGCCAGGGCATTGCCCTTCTTGAAGACATACTTGCGGTCCTGGATGACGCCGATGATCGAGGCGTAGGTCGATGGGCGGCCGATGCCCTCGTCCTCGAGCGCCTTCACGAGCGCGGCCTCGGTATAGCGCGCGGGCGGCTTGGTTTCGTGCGCGACGGGCTCGGTCTTGTCGAGCGTCAGCACATGGTCCTTTCCCTCGGCCTCGGCACGCCTGAGCACCATCTGGCCCTCGCTGATGCTGGGCAACTCGGTATCTTTCTGGCCGCTGTCGGCCACGGCGAGAAAGCCCTTGAAGGTCACCACCGAGCCGTTTGCCCGGAGCTTCGCGCGCCCATGCGTGGTGTCCGCGCCAAACTCGACGGTAGTCTTGAGGAGCTTCGCCTCGGCCATCTGGCTGGCGAGCGTGCGGTTCCAGATGATGCGGTAGAGCGCCAGCTCTTCCTTGCTCAGGATGCCCGCGACTTGCTCGGGCCGGCGCGAGAGATCGGTCGGGCGGATGGCCTCGTGCGCCTCTTGCGCATTCTTGGTCTTGCTCTTGTACATCCGGACCTGGTGGTAATCCTTGCCGAAGAGCGACTCGATGACATGGCCGGCCTGGCCAATGGCCTTGCTCGACAGCGTCACGCTGTCTGTACGCATGTAGGTGATGAGGCCCTCGCGCTCGCCATTGCCAAGATCGACGCCCTCATACAGCCGCTGCGCGATTTGCATGGTCCGGCGCGGGGCATAGCTGAGCAGGCTGCTGGCCGCTTGCTGCAGCGTCGAGGTAATGAACGGGGCCTGCGGCTTGAGCGTGCCCGGCTTCTGCTCGACCTTCTCTACGGTCCAGCCGCCTTTGGCCAAATCGCCTGCGATGACCTGGGCATTGTCTTCGCGCAGCCAGACCACGCCGATTTCCTGCGCCTTGCCGGTCAGGCCGCCCGTGGCGGCATCGAAGTATTTGCTGGATGCGAGGCGTTTGCCGTCCAGTTCGACGAGTGCGGCCGTAAAGGGCTTGGCCTCTGCCTCGAGTTGCGCCTCGATGTCCCAGTAGGCGGCGGTCCTGAAGGCGCGGCGCTCTTCCTCGCGCTCGACGACCAGGCGCAAGGCCACGCTTTGCACGCGCCCGCTGCTTAGCCCCGGCTGCACCTTGCGCCACAACACTGGCGAGAGGCGGTAGCCGAACAGCCGGTCGAGAATGCGCCGGCTTTCCTGCGCCTCGACCAATTCCATGTCGACCTGCCGCGGATTGGCGATGGCCTCATCGATGGCATCGCGCGTTATCTCATGAAAGACGATGCGCTGGGTCTTCTCCGGGGGCAACTTGAGTTCTTGCTGCAGATGCCACGATATGGCCTCTCCCTCGCGGTCTTCATCCGTGGCCAGCACCACCGTGCCTGCGCCTTTCACCGCCTTCCGCAGTTCCGCGACATGCTTCTTGCTCTCGCTCGAAGTCTTGTAATACGGCTTGTAGCCGCTATCCGTATCGACGCCAAGGTCCGCCCACTCTTTCTTGCGCACCTCTTCCGGCAACTCGGACTTCTTTTCCACCAAGTCGCGGATGTGGCCGAAGCTCGCCAGCACCTCATATTCTTTGCCGAGGAAACGGCCGATGGTGTTCGCCTTCGCGGGCGACTCAACGATAACCAGTTTTTTCATACGTGTCCCAACTATCTCCGCGGGCCTGTATCAGCGGCCGTGCCGCCCTGCATCCCGGTTGCATACGTTTGCCCTATGGTCCCACTTGAACCCGTAGCCAAGTCAATTCGCCCCAAGGACAGGTTCAAGGGACCGCGTCATACACCCAAATCCCGGGCCAATGCAAGCATCTTGCAGGCAGTGCGTATTCCCGATACGGGGCCGCCGGGTTCGTTAATGGGATGGTAAGTGTTTATGCAGAAGCAGTTTAAGCAGCACCACGCGAAGCGCTTTTCCTGGCGGAGCAGGCGTGAGCCAGCCTGGGGATAAGCGTCACTGCGTTCCGAAGCTAGAAGCGCCCTGCGTTTTGCCGCCAGTCATAGCCGGTGTACCCGTACATGCGGCAGATGGTGTGTTGGCGAATGACGGTCTCGCCGCGGTAGATGTCGATGGTCTCGAGGATTTCGCCTTCGCGGAAGGCGCCCATCTGCACCATGCCCTGGATGTATGCCTCAGCCCGGGCGGGGCCGCCCCCCACC
>CAZLBS010000230.1:5138-6325 GCA_964557505.1 uncultured Nitrospiraceae bacterium
AGATGCCGTCGCGCCCAACAAAGCGCGGCCATTCATACCACAGGTCGTACTGGTTGTAGCGGCGGCCATCGATATTGGCGCAGAGGGCGCGCGGGCGGCCATGCACGTAAAAGGCGAGCAACGCCGTGGTCTGGTAGCGATCGCTGAACACGAAGGGCTCCTCGCCGAAGATGGGCACATGCCGCGATACGGCGCCGCCTAGTTGTCGGCTGCCCCACAGTTCATTGGTTGGGTCCAAATCGGTAGGAATCGTTGCGCCCAGAACATGCAGCCGCTCGGGCGCCGCGCCGTTTGGTTGCGGCCACGCATAGAGCAGGGGGATTGCACGCACGGTCAGGCCCAATGCAACGGCCAGCACTAAAGCAGCGGCGAGCCACCGCTCCGCCGTGCGGCTCCTTGGCGCCCGCCCCCACCACCAGGCGAGGGCGCATGCAGCAGGCACATAGGCCGCCGCGGCCCAGTTCTGATTCGGCGGGCGGTCCAGCGAGACAACGAAATAGAAGCCCCATAAGCCCAAGAAGCAGAGCAATAGGTAAGCGCCATTTCGATCGACGCGGAAATCTTTGGCCGCCACGAATAGGGCGATGGCGAAGAAGACGAACAGAATGGGGGAGACCACCCCTATCTGCCCACCCACGAACTCGGCCACGTATCCGAGACGTTGCGCAATGCCCGGCGCCTCTTCCGCTGCGCCGATGCTGGCCGTATGCCGGATGCTCACCCAGTCGTTCACGGCATTCCAGTAGACGACGCCGCTCATGCAGAGCAGCATGACGCTCACCATGATGTAGGGGCCTGCCGTACGCCAGTGTTTGCGGCCGGCGAGCAGGAGATAGGCGCCGAAGCTGGCGAGCAGCAGCAGGATGGCGTATTTCGAGAGCATGCCGCCGCCGAGAGCGAGACCGGTCAGCCACCAATAGCGCGGCTCGTCATGGACCGCCCGGTGGAACCAGTACATCGCCAGCGCCCAGAAGAAGATCAGGACGGGGTCAATGGTCATCAGCATGGAGCCGAGCCAACTGATGGGCATGGCAAGCGCGGCGCCGGCTGCCAGCAATGCCAGCGCTTCCCGCTGGACGATGCGCCGTGTGAGGGCGAAAATGCAGACGGCCGTGCCCGCCATCGCGAGGGTTGCGCCTGTGCGAATGACCCACTCTTTGTGCCCAGCGGCGCTGACGAGAAGCTCA
>CAZLBS010000231.1:0-1090 GCA_964557505.1 uncultured Nitrospiraceae bacterium
TCTCACCCGCCAAAGCCGGCACTGCAACGGCGGCTTCCGTCTGCTATGCTCCAGGGCAACAGCATCAGGGGCGGCTACGGGCAGGACACAGCCAAGCGTGGCGCTACCCCACGTGACCAGAGGAGCCGGGAAACACATGAATCCAGAAAAGCCCATTCAGCGAAAAGGCATGACACGCAGGCAATTCGCCCAAGCATCAGCTGCCGCGGCCGTGGCAGCGGGAGCCGTCAATGTCATGCGCGCCAAATCCGCGAAGGCCGAGATCAACGAAGACACTCTAAAAGTAGGGCTCATCGGCTGTGGCAACCGTGGCTCCGGAGCCCTGAAGAACATGCTCGAGGGCAACGACAATGTGGTCGTTATCGCGCTGGCTGACGTCTTTGAGGACAAGGTGCGCAGCACCCGCCGCAATATTGAACGCGTACCAGACCCCCGCGTCTCCGGCAAGGCCATGATCGAGGATGACCACTGCTTTGTCGGGCTGGATGCCTACAAAAAGCTGCTGGCAACCGATGTCGACATCATCATCGAGGGGACCTTGCCCTATTGCCGGCCCACCCACCTGGCCGCTGCTGTCGAGGCAGGCAAGCATATCTTCACCGAAAAGCCAGCCGCTTCAGATGCCTACGGCATCAACACAGTCCTCGATGCCGCCAAGAAGCATAAGGAAAAGGGGCTGTCCTGGGTGTCAGGCACGCAGCGCCGGCACAGCTTCCATTACCAGCAGACCATCAAAAAGCTCCAAGACGGCGAAATTGGCGACATCATCGCCATGCGCGCCTACTGGTGCGGCGGCCTGCCCTTTGCGCGCCCACGGCGCGAGGGCATGAACGATCTCGAGTACCGCCTCCGCAACTGGTACAGCTACTGCTGGACCTGCGCCGACAACATCGTCGAGCAGCACGTGCACAACTTAGACATCTGCAATTGGATAAAGGGCGAGCCGCCGGTCGAGGTGTTCGCCTCCGGCGGACGCATCACCAAGCCCGAGAACGAAATGTACGGCGACATCTGGGACCACTTCTCCTGCGACTATGTCTACCGCGACGGCACGCGAATGTTCAGCATGTCGCGCCACTGGGACGGCCTC
>CAZLBS010000231.1:1100-6322 GCA_964557505.1 uncultured Nitrospiraceae bacterium
ACGGACGGCGGCGTCTTCGAGGAAGCCATGGGCACGAAGGGCAAGAGCAACTGCAACGACATGGGCGAGGGCGAAGACTCCAATCATTACGTGCAAGAACACATCAACCTCGTCAAGAGCATCCGCGGCGAAGGCGAGTACCTGCATGAAGGCAAGCAAGTGGCCGAAAGCACGATGACCGCCATCATGGGCCGCATGAGCGCCTACACCGGCAAGAAGCTCACCTATCGTGAAGCCCTTGCAAGCAACGAGAAAATCACGCCCAGCACGCTGTCGTTTGAACTGGAGTATCCGGTCGCGCCAATCCCGCGGCCGATGTGGCGAGGGGAGGCATAACGCACCATGACACGCAGAGACATTCTTCTTGGCGGAGTGGCCGCCGGGGGCGCCGCCGCCTTGTCAAGCGCCATCTCGCGCATAGCCTTCGGACAGGACCCGGAAGCTCCGCCCCTCGAAAAGCACGACTTCAAGCTGAAGTATGCGCCGCACTTCGGCATGTTTCCGCGCCTTGGCGGACGAAAGAACCTCGAGCAGCTGCGCTTCATGGCCGATGTCGGCTTCACCGCCCTCGAGGACAACGGCATGCGCAACCGTCCGCGCGATGAGCAAGACGCCATCGCCAAGGAAATGGAGCGCCTCGGCATGACCATGGGCGTCTTCGTGGCGCACGCCGACTTCGGCGCGGTCACCTTCGCCAGCGATTCCGAAGACGCCCGCCGGCACATCGAGGCCGATATGAAAAACGCGGTCGAACTCGCCAAGCGCGTCAACGCCAAGTGGTGTACCGTCGTCCCCAATGCCTACGACCCCGGCCTCGAGTGGGACTACCAGACCGCCAACGTCATCGACAATCTCAAGCGCGCCGCCGAAATCTGCGAGCCCAGCGGCCTGGTCATGGTCCTCGAGCCGCTCAATCCCTGGCGCGATCACCCCGGCCTCTTCCTCACCAAGATCCCCCAAGCCTACATGATCTGCCAGGCCGTCGGCAGCCCCAGCTGCAAGATCCTCTTCGACATGTACCACCAGCAAATCACCGAGGGAAACATCATCCCCAACATCGACCGCGCATGGGACGAGATCGCCTACTTCCAAATCGGCGACAACCCCGGCCGCAAAGAGCCCACCACGGGCGAAATGAACTACAAGAACATCTTCAAACACATCCACGCCAAAGGCTTCGACGGCATCATGGGCATGGAGCACGGCGTATCCGGACGAGGCGCCGAAGGCGAACAAGCCCTCATCAACGCCTACGCCTACTGCGATTCGTTTGAAGTCGAAGCGTAAGTAAATCACGACTGGAACCCCTTTCTTTTTGACAAAAAAGAAAGGGGTTCAGTCTTTGGGAGGGACGGCGTCCTCGCCGTCCGAAAACGAGTCGTCACGCCGCTCAAGGTTTGCGAGATAGTTGTCCGGCGGCCACGGGCATCGAGCACTCCAGCGCTGAGCGCCCCACGCCATGCGGACGCCGAGGACGGCGTCCCTCCCAAAAAGCGCGCTTTCATCAACTCGTTCCCAAGTTGCCCTTGGGAACGTACTGAGCTTGAGCGACTCCGTTGCCCGCCTCTCTCCACGCTCGCATCGTCGCCGATTGGCAACGCACGAGTCCCGCACCACCCCTGCGGTGATGCTTGCGCTCCTGTGGCGTCATGTCTGGACAGCACGGCGCAAGCGGGGCAGCCGAAAACAGATCACTCGCGAACGCGCGGGACCGCGGAGGGTTGCGTTTGGGAGGGTCGGCGTCCTCGCCGACCGAATGTGGCGAGTCCCGCACCTCTGGCAAAAGCCAGCCGAGACCCGTCAGCAATGCTCCCCCCTTCTGCGAAGCGCTATGCCTTCAAGTCTGAGTGCCAGGGTTTTTCGAGCGACCAGCCGTTTTCGTATGGGCGGTTGACGAAGGCATTGGCCTTCTTGAGCGCTTCCGCCTCGCCGCTGGTGAAGACCTCTTTCTCATGGTCCCAGCCAAATTTGCCGCCGCCAATGTAGGCTGCCGTGCCGGCGTGGCAAACGGTGGTCGTGTTGTGAATGATTGGCGCGTCGCAAATGCAGCGCTCGCGCGAACGGACGCAGTCCACGAAGTTTTGCCAATGCGCGCGGTTCATCGGGCCTTCCGGAAGACCCTCGACCTTCTTCGGTTCGCACCCGCCATTCGCGTCAAAGGGCGTCACCTCGTAGCCCATGCGGTCGACATACATGCTTCCGAGCGTGCCGTAGAAGCGCATGCCGTAGCGGCTGCCCGAGGGCGCCGGACACCACACCCGGTTTTCGAAGCTCAGCACGTAGTCGTCGAACTCGTACAACACGTCGAGCGTATCAGGCGTCGTACGGTTGTCCTGCAGCACGAACTTGCCGCCCGTTGCCGTAATCGACTTCGGAGCCTTGTCTTCGCCCATCGCCCAAATGACGATGTCGATCAAATGCGCGCCCCAATCCGTCATCTTCCCGCCCGAGTAATTCAGAAACCAGCGGAACTTGTAGATGTAGCGGTTCTCGTTGTAGGGAACAATCGGCGTCCAGCCCAGGTAGCGCTCCCAATCGAGCCATTCCGGCGGATCTTCATTCGGCGGATCTCCAATACCAGCGATCGGCTCCGCATCGTGGATCCAGGTCTCTACGCGGGCAATGTCCCCGATGTACCCGTCCTGGATCATCTGCACGATTTCCTGGAAGTGCTCGCCGCTCCGCTGAAACGTGCCGCCCTGGAACACCACGCCCGTGTCCTCGATGGCGTTCACGATCGCCCGGCCTTCGGGGATGGTCGTCGAGAGCGGCTTCTCGCACCAGATATCCTTGCCCGCATACGCCGCCATGATCGCCGGGATGGCGTGCCAGTGGTCCGGCGTCACAATGACCACCGCGTCCACATCCTTGTTCTCGATCACTTCCTCGAAGTACACATGCTGCGTTGGGCGCGGCCGCTCAAACTCCGGATTGCTGTATTGCGCAATGTCTGCCGCCTGCTCGCGAAACTGCGGATGAAGGTCGCAAACGGCGATCGGGTCGATGTCATCGCGTTCGCACACGAACTGCAGGTTGCGTTTGCCCATGCCGCCCACGCCAATGTGTCCCGTGCGGATCTTCTCATTCGCGCCCAACACCGTTTGCGGCATCAGACGCTTGTACACGCCTGACTGCGCCACGCTTGATACGGCCGCCGATACCCCCGCCGCGGCCGCCCCCGCCTGCGCCGCCCCGCGCATAAAGTCCCGCCGGGTCACATCCTGCTCCTTCGCCATGCCTCTTGCTCCCTATCAGTTCGGGTCCCGGTTAGGTGTCTGCCGTGAATTTCCGATGGTAGCCTATTCCCGAATCAAAGGCCAACGCGCTTACACGGCGCGAACACATGCGCGCGTCCGGGAATAACGGCGCTCAACTGATGTCAAAGAATGTGAGGCAGGATGGCATCGTGCCCGATGTGATAAGAGTGACTTGGCACGTGCATGTGCTGGGATTTGCTCGTGCCGCAAGTGACCCTTCAATGCGGACGAACCGAGGGGGCTTTCTAATTTCGGGCGAAGACCCATCAGGCGTCATGTTTGTCGTTTGTATGGAACGGCCCGATGATGCCCCTGAACCCGGCCGGCACAAAGTCATGTATGGCCGCATAAATGCCAAGGGCTGCTTCACATTCGAGGAAGTGGCCGTAGACGAAGTGTGCGCCGGGTGGCCGTCATCCGGCGGCTGGAGCCACACCGCGCCTCAACTGCTTTGCACGCGTGGAACAGTCGGCGTGACCATCAGCGGCGGCGGGAGCCGGCTCCGCGGAAGGTTGGTCTTGCCCGAAGACGCCAAGTTTGAGCCAGCTTGGGGCGTAAGTGCGCCGATAAGTACATCCCGTGCGATGAGCGGCGAAGCGCGCCTCAGGATAGCAGCATTGAGCGAGTGAAGGACTACGTCCAAACCAATGGCATCGAGTGAGATGAACGATTGCTAGGCGCCTGGTCCGATGCCGACCTGCCGGGTGCGTATGGCTGCAGGGAATTCCCGCCATCATGCTGACCCGCTCCGGCGGCGGGCCAGGAAGCCAAGCGCAGCCAGCGCAATCGCCGCGGACCACCCTGGAACGGGCACGGCAGTCACCCGGAAATCATCGGGGTCCGTAGGGCTGGTGCCGGCAGCGGCCTCAGCCTCATCGCTGACGCCGTCGTCGTCGCTGTCAAGGTCCAGGTAGTTAGGGAGTCCGTCCATGTCGGCATCTCCCGTGCCTTCCACGCTATCCGGGATGGTGTCCCCGTCCGCATCGTCATCGAGATAATCGGGGATGCCGTCGCCGTCCGAATCAGCTGCGCCTTCCTGTTGGTCTGGGATGCCATCCCCGTCGCTGTCCGTATCGAACAGATTCATGATGCCGTCGTTGTCGCTATCGCCCGTCCCTTCAGTGCCATTCGAGATCCCGTCGCCGTCTTCATCCCCGCCCGGCAAGACGAACTCGCTCGCAAAAATCTCCCGTTGCCCACTGACATTGTGATCCGCCGTGTACACAACAGTTTTGTCTACCGGGCTCAACTGAATCATGAGGTCTACGCTCCAGCCAGAAATGAAGAGCCCGTTTAGCTGGATAATAGCGCCCCCATACACAGGAACCGAGAACAATTGGAAGATTAGTTCAGCGTTCGGATCCGCCTGATAAACCACGCTGCTGCCATCGGGGGTAAACTTCACATTGGGGATGACGCCGAAGCCCGACGCCTGTGGCGCATTCAGCTGCGTCGCCGGTCCTCCCATCATGGGCACGCTAAACATCTCAAAGATGAATGGGGTGTTCTGGTCCGCAATGTAGACCACTGTGGCGCCATCCGGGCTGATAACGAATTCGGGGCGCACGCCAGCGCCGCCCGGGGCGAGCGCGTCATTGAGCTTGAGCGCGGGGCCGCCGCCCAGCGGCACGCTGAACAATTCAAACGATTCATCCAAGGCTTGGTCCGCCCTGAAGAGCACGCTGCTGCTCGCGGCGCAAATCTGAAAGAGGGCCTCCACGTCGCCATCGGCAATGAGCGGTGGATTCAACCGCGTAGACGCGCCACCGCCGATGGGCACGCTGAAAAGTTCGATCTGGTTATTCGTGAGTTGGTCTGCCCGGTAGACGACTGAACTGCCATCCGGGCTTATCTCGAAGTCGCCCAAGACGTTTCCGCCCGGTACCGGCGACGGATTCAACTGAGTGGCAGAACCGCCGCCAATGGGAACACTAAACAACTCGAGCACGTCGTTCATGTTCTGTT
>CAZLBS010000232.1:0-533 GCA_964557505.1 uncultured Nitrospiraceae bacterium
CGCCACTGGCTTCGCGGTCGATCTGCCGGGCGAGCAATTCTTGCGCAACCGTGTCGCCGTAGTCGTGGGCGAAGATAACGGTCTCATGAATGCCGAGGTGGTCGCATAAAGCCTCTTGCAAATCCGCGGCGTCGAACAAGGAGTATGCGTAATCGCGCGGCTTTTCCGTATAGCCGAACCCCATCATATCGGCGGCGACGACGCGATAGCGGCTGGTGAGTGCCGGCCAGATCTTTACCCAGTCCCACGACGAAGTGGGAAAGCCGTGCAGCACAAGGAGCGCCGGCCCCTGGCCCTCGGCATGATAGAAGACTTGGTGTCCGCGCCACTCGAAATGCGTGCCGCTGCTATGCCATTCGGAAAGCTGCACAGGCCGCGCTAGCTGGCTTGCGCGCGCTTGATGGTGCATCCCCATGCGGACACGCGCTCATTCGGCACGGGCTCGCCGGCAAGCAACGCATCGATGGCCTTCTCGGCATAGACCACGCTTCCAAGACTCTCAGGCGAAACGCTGTTGTCCACGGCGCCATGAT
>CAZLBS010000232.1:543-6316 GCA_964557505.1 uncultured Nitrospiraceae bacterium
CATCGAGGATGTACAGTTCCGGCGTGACGCGCGCCCTCACTTCGTCTGCATAGGCATTGCGTGGATCGCGCAGGATTGGATATGCCTTCCCGCTCTCTTCTTTGTAGGCCGCGATTTCCTCATCCGCCGTGGCGTGGTGAGAATCGATGCCGAGGAACACCACCTCCTCGTCCGCATACTTGCCGTGAAGGCGGATGAGATGCTTGTCGCCGCCTTCGGAAAATGGGCACTTGTGCGAACAAAAGTCGATGACGACGATCTTGCCGCCGTAGCTGCTTAAGCTGTGTTCGTTGCCATCGGTGTCGGTGAGGGTGAAACCAGGCATCGGGTCGCCCACCGAGACATCGCCCGGCACCGTCTGCAACGAACCGGTCAGCGTCAGGTATCCGAACGATAACGCCCCCACCGAAACTATCGCGATTGCTCCTATGGCACTTAGAAAGATTCGCATCGTTTACGCCTCCCCGATGTTGCGGCAATCCACCCGCTGGCTGTTATGAAGCTGCTTTCGCCTGTGCAGCCAAGTCGATGTCCAATTGCAGGGTTTCATTTTCTCCGACGGTAATCTCGCTCTGCCATATGGGCTCTTGCAATTCACCGCCTTCGACTGCGCGCACCTGCAGCTTGTAGGCGCCCGGCGGAACATCAGGCACGCTGAAGGCTTTGCGGGCAGCAAATGCGAAGCCCAGGGCATGCATATTGCCTTCTTGGTCGGTGACATGAATCTGATAGACGCGCGCCCCTGGCGGGATGTTGGCGAGGGTACCTTCGATTTTGCCCGCCGCTTGCATCCGCGACAGGGCAATGGCGACCGGGTCTGGCTGGCCCGTTTCCGGCACCGTCACCCCGACGCGCGGGCCGATGTAGTCTTCGCTCGATGCGCGCAGCACGTACTCCCCCGGAGGAATGTTGACAATCTGAAACTCTCCTTGGGGGCCCGTTTGGGCGGTCTCGACTTCGCTGCCCAAGATGCCGCCTGCAAGCAACGCCACGGTTATGCCCGACAGCCGGTTGCCATCTGCATCGGTTACGTAGCCGCGCACGGGCTTCCCGCTCAGATACAACTCTATGGTTTGACGGGCTTCACCGAAGGGCGGCACTTGAATCGTGGTCTTGGCATACGCCGGGTCGGCCTCCGCGGTCACCTCGTACACGCCGCTTGGAAGGTCCTGCGCCACGTAGACGCCTTCTTCGGAACTGCGGCCATCCCGTGAGATGGCGGCGCTTTCCGCCCCCTGTTCCACCTGCTTGGCGACATAGATGGCCGCCTCGGAAAGCGGCACGCCTTTCTCGTCAATGAGCGTCACCCGAATCGAGCCGCTGCCGGTTTCCAGGGTTATGGGCTCCAAGACCTCGCCTTCCGGCACGGCGATGCCATCGAGGCGCATGGCAGGGTTGCCCTCGCTTTCCTCGACCGCAAGCGCGTACGTTCCCGCTTCGACAGGCCCTAGGGTAAAGCGAAGGTATTCGTCAGCTTGCTGTCGGGCTACCGTCTCGCCATTCTGAAGCAGCGTCACATGCGGAATCTCGCCATAACGGCCAATTCGCGTCCGCTCGAGGTGGCCCCATACGATGCCGGGCGTGTCTACCATGAGCGGCTCGAAGGGCAAGTCCCGCGGGTCTGGGGCGACGTCGACGTCTAGCGGCTGCAGGAACAGGTTGCGCCATTCAACCGGCTCTGGGCCGCCATCCAACGCAATGCTTCCATAGGAGCGGTTCGTAAGGCGCAGCGAGGCCCCGGGCCCGCCGTTGATAAACACTTCGATGTCGTTGTCGCGCACGACCACCCGAACGACATTCCACTCGCCGGCCGGCCGCTCGAGCACATGGGCCTCGGGCACTACGGGATCGGGATTCAGCCCTGCCAATTTGCTTGAGCGAAACGCGCCCATGGCCTCGATGCGGCCGGCCAGACCCGCGTCGAGCACGACCTTGGCGCCATGCCGTTCGATGCCAAATTCTTCGGAGGCATGCAGTGCGACGCTCGCCTTGCCGGGCGTCTCCGGCCAGCGGTACTCCGCCGTGAAGATGTAGTCGCGGTAGGTCTGCGCCGTGGCAAGATACGTTTCGGCGCCGCCAGCAGTGCGGATGACTCCGCCCTCGACGACCGCCCAGTCTCGTTGCGCCACCTCTTGCGCCGCAAGACCGGGGCCAGGCTCCCAGCCCTGAAGCGAGACGGTATCGAACAGCAACACCTGCCCGTCAACGGGCGACAACTGCGCCGGGGCGTTCGTGGCAAACAGACCGGCGAGCATAACCCCGGCAAACGCGGAGATGGTTTTGCGCTTCCAGTACATTCAAATCACTTCCTTGAGACAGCAGCGGCGGCCATAAAGCCGAACCCGGCGGGCCGCCGCCCAGACATTAGGTGCAGGCAGCATAACAGACGTTGTCATCACCGGCGCCAGATAGACAGATGCGCCGCCCTATTCGTCCGATGCTGCAGGCAGAGGCGTCAGGATGACATTGCGAAACTGGATCGGCGTGCCTTCGCTCTGGAGCCCAATCGCTCCTTCTTGCACGCTTGTGCCGGTAGCTTCGTTCTGCAGCAGCCCGTTCACATAAAGTTTCATGGCGCCGCCTTGCACGTATATCTCGTAGCGGTTCCACTCGCCGAGCGGCTTTTCGTTCGACTCGTGCATCTTCACCACCCGGCGGTTGTCTTTATCCGTGTGTTCGTCGAAAGTCGTCCCGCCGATCACCCAGATGTCGCCCGCGTCCGTCGAGTGCAATTGCGCTTCGATGCTCTTCGGCCAAACTTCGTTCTCGCCTTGGACGTGCAATAGGACGCCCGAGTTGCCGCCCTCGCCCGGCCAGCGCCATTCGAGCGCCAGTTTGTAATCGCTATACGTCTCCGCCGTGCGAATGTAGCCGGTGGGGCTGCCTTTGCAATGCAGCACGCCGTTCTCCCGGATTTCCCAGACCGCCGCCGCTTCTTCCGCGTTCGCGGCATCGGGCACATACGGCTCCCAACCGCGCAGGCTTTCTCCGTCGAACAACGCAATCGGCGCGCCTTGTGCTGACGCATGAAGATGCACCAGCGCCATAAGCACAAGAAGAGTGGCTCCGCATCGAATAACTGACAACATGGCGTGTTCCTCCCGGTCCCACATATTGCTACAGGTGGCAAGGCCGGGAGTATAGCAAGGAATGCCCTTAGCCGGAATCACCCAAGAATGGGGCATCACCTGCTTGGGACAACATTGCAAACACGGGATTGCCGTTCCAGGCGGCGCCGGAGGCTTCGCCGTCCGCATCATGGCGCGAAAGGCCGGGCACACATTGGGCGAGCGGGTCGGCATCCAGTTCCTTTAGCGCCGGTGCGTCATACCCGAAGTGATCGCGATGTGGGCATGCTTGCCCATGAAAGGGCGAGGCCGAACAGCAACACTTGCCTTGAACGTGATAAAAGCACGCTGGCCGTGCCACGCTCCCGGCCTTCAGCGCATTGTGCGAATTGGTCGTACGCCGCATAACCAAATACCCCTCGTTTCTTAATCTGCCCGTTATGTCATCGATCTACGCGTTTTGCTCCCGTCATGCTAACGCACATTTCCTTCAATGTAAAGATACTTTTCTTTGAGTAAAACCGTGTTACACTAAGAACGGCAGTCATGGGGAAAGCGAGGACGCATGACAGACCATTCCATTGAGTCGTTGTTGACGCGCTACGAGCAGACGTATCCTGGCCGGGAGCCGTTGCCGGTGCATGTAGTGGTGCGCTGGCCGATCATCGCCCGGGCCATGCAGCAGCGGCTCGACGCCATCGTGCAGCAGGGCGGCATGGGCGGATGGGAATTCGAGGTGCTGCTGCAGTTGCGGCTGACGGACGGGGAGGCCCCGCGGCTCACGCCGAAGCAGCTCGCGCAGGCTCTGCTCCTCACATCAGGCGCGATGACCAACCGGCTCGACAGCCTCGAGGAGAAGGGCTGGGTCCGGAGAAGGCCGCACCCTTCCGACCGCCGGTCTTTGGTCGTCGAGTTGTTGTCCGCGGGACGCGATGCCATCGATCGCGTGCTGAAGGATCGCTACGATGCGATGGTTGCCATGGTGTCGGGCCTTACCCCTCAGGAACTCCAAGCCGCAGACCAAGTTACGCGCAAAATGCTCGATGTCGCGGCCTCGTCGCAAAACGGCAAACCTGCCGCTCGTTAGGCGCTCAACCACAAGATATGCATCGTGAGGCCGGCTCGCGCTACAATACCGGCCACTCAGCGGCAGCATGATATGGCGGGGACACCTTAGGTTCAGGGGCTGCCGCGCAGGGCATTCCAGGCAGAATCAGCGGCCTGTCTCAGGAGCGCGATGCACTTCAAGCAACTCGACATGACCGGCTTCAAGTCGTTCGCCGATCGCACCCAGCTGACTTTCGAACCTGGGATTACGGCGGTCGTGGGGCCCAATGGCTGCGGCAAGAGCAATGTGCTCGATGCCATCCGCTGGGCCTTGGGAGAGCAGCGCGTCAAGGAACTGCGCGGCGGCTCTATGCAGGATGTCATCTTCAACGGCAGCGAAGAGCGCAAGGCCATGGGCATGTGCGAGGTGACCATCACCTTCGACAATGCCGACAACATGCTGCCGGTCGATTTCGCCGAGGTATCGATCACGCGGCGCGTGTACCGCTCGGGCGAAAGCGAGTATCTCATAAATGGCGCGGCGTGCCGGCTCAAGGACATCCAAGAGCTGTTCATGGATACCGGCATCAGCACGCAGGGCTACTCGATGGTCGGGCAGGGCAAGATCGACATGATCGTCAGCTCGAAACCCGAGGAGCGGCGATACGTCTTCGAGGAAGCGGCCGGGGTGATCAAGTACAAGAGCCGCAAGCGCCTGGCGCTGCGCCGGCTCGACCAGGCCGAGCAGAACCTCCTGCGGCTTCAGGACATCATCGCCGAGGTGGAGCGGCAGATGCGCAACCTGAAGCGCCAGGTCAACGCCGCCATCCGCTACCGCGAACTCTCCGAGCAACTGCGCGACATCGAGATTCGTGCGGCATGGCTCCGCTTTACGCACTTCACCGAAGAGGCCTCACGGCTCACCACACATTTCGCCGAATTGCAGGATTCATACGAGAAGCTCGGCGCTGAAGTGGGCACGCTCGAGGCGCGGCACGAGGAACTCAGCCTCGCCCGCCTCGAGATCGACCGCGTGCTCGTCGCCCGGCGCGATACCGTGCATGACATCGACACCGAGATGGAGCGCATCGAGAAAGACATCGCGCTCATCCGGCGCGACATCGACTACGGGGCGCAGCAAATCGAGCAGGCTGCCAAGGAAGAAGCCGGGCTGCGCCAACGGGCGGAAGACACCGGTGCTGAAATCATGAAGGCCCGGCAGCGCGTCGAGGAACTCGAGGCCGAGCAGACCGAATCGCGGGCGCGCGTCGAGCATCTCGAGGGAGAGCAGCAAACCGCGAAAGCCCAAGCTGCGGAAACCGAGGCCCATGTCGAGGCGCTTCGCCAGAAGGCGGTCGAGCGCATCAACACCCGCGCGCGCACGGTCTCCGAAGTGGAGACGCTCGGGGAGCAGGTTACGTCCATCGACGAGGCCATCCGGGCCAACCTCGAAAAGCAAGACGCGCAGAACCGGGAACGCGAGCAACTGGCCAAGGCCCTGGAACAGGCGCATGAAGCCGAAGCCGATGCGCGCGCAAAGCTGGAGGAAAACGGCCAGCGCCACGAGGCAAACAATTCCGCTCGCGCCGGGCAGGCGCACGCCTTGCGCGAACTGCAAGAACAATGGCAAGCAACGCGTGAAGAACGCTCCAGCCTTG
>CAZLBS010000233.1:0-6314 GCA_964557505.1 uncultured Nitrospiraceae bacterium
AATCGTAAACGTGCCCGTGGATGCAAGCGAGTCCAACTGGCTCCGGTCCACGAACACCGCCGCAGATTGGAAATCGACTGCGGGCGGCGGCAGCCCGGTGCCAATGCTCGTGCCGCGTGCTGGCGTTACAAAAAGCCAATCGCGGTTGCTGATGATTTCATAATTCAGAATCGTCCCGGCATCGCCGAAATTGGCGATCGAGAATCCGGCGGTGCTTTCGCCAGGGCCCAGTTCGATCTCTTGCGTCGAGGCCCCGATGATGACGACCTCGGGAATCACCATCGTGACTTCGAGCTGCGTGGGGGGCAGAGTGCCCTCGATGTCGATTACCTGTGAGAACGAGCCCGAACTGCGGTTGCGGTCGACCACGACGGTCACCTCGTCGGTGGCCCCTTCTACGAGCGCTCCGGCGACCGGCGTTATCGAGAACCACGCGGGGAATTGCGCGGTGTCGATGTTCCAGTTCACCGTGCCGATTCCTGTGTTGGTAATCGTGAAGGTGGCCGACTGCAGGTCCTCCCCGAGGTCCACCACCGGGAGGCCATCTGCATTGGTAAGGGGGTCGCCGTCGAGCCCTGGCGTGCCGCTGACCACGAGAAGCTGCGGGTCGCGCACCGAAAGGGCGACGTCCACGTCGATATCATTGATGTTCGACGTAACGGGAATGGTGGCCGTAAAGTTGCCCCCTGATGCGATGGCAGGATCGGAGCGGTCAGCCGAGACCACGACCGTGTCGCTTCCGCCATCGACCGTGCCGCCCGTATTGTCGATGCTGAGCCATGAAGGCAATGCCGCGGGGTCGATGCTCCACGTAACGCTGCCGGCCCCCGCGTTCGAGATGGTCAAGATGCGCTCGGTAAACGAGGTCCGGAAATTCAAGCTTTCCGGCACAACAGACAACTGAGGGGCGCCGACCACGAGCGTTACCGTCACGGTCTCTTCCGTACCGCCGCCGCTTACGGTCACCTCGCCGGTGAACGTGCCCGGCCCCAGTCCAGTCCGGTCCGCGGTGACCGTAACGACCGAACTGTCCGTGGTGCTCACGCCCGATTCGGGCATGACGACCAGCCAAGGAATGTCTTCGGAAACCGTCCACGACAAGGTGCCCGAGCCATCGTTCGTAATGGTGAAGGTGCTCGAGAGAGCGCCGGCGCCCAGATCGATTGCATTCGGCTGCACGTTCAGCACCGGCGTTCCCAGGCTGACGGTCATGCGGATGGGGATCTCGACGGGCTCCGCGTCATCGGGGTTCACCGGGGCGAACCGGAGCGTTCCTTCATAGTCGCCCGGGGCCAGGCCAGCCCGCGAAATGCTGACGCTGATTTGCGTTGCCGCGCTCGTCACCGTCACATTCTGCGGACTGATCGACGTAACCCAATTTTCACCGGCCTCGAGCACCGCGCTGATGGTGATTGGAATCGAGCCGGGCCCGTTGTTCACCACGGTAAACGTGCCGCTGGTATCGACCGGGCCCAAATCTAGAGCCGCGATGCTCACGCCGATAGCGCCTTCGTCCTGCGTGGGCTGGCCTACGGTGAATGCAACCGGCACCGAGATGTCTCCGCCATTCGATTCAATGACGATTGCGCCAGTGTTTCGGCCTTCCGGCAAGCCGGTCTCATCGACGCTGATGACGATGGTGTCGACTTCCGAGGCCGCAAGCGTCCCGCTGGCCGGGCTTTGAACCGTGAGAAAGGCCGGCGCACTTGTGATGTCATACGTCAGGATGCCGCCGCCCGCATTGCGAATGGTGAAACTGTCGGCGGTCAGCGAATCCGAGAATTCGAAGGCCGCGGGAATCACGCGTATGCTCGGGCCTGTCCCGGCGCCGCCCGTTCCGAAGAGGAAGGGGCAGCCAGGGGCGCCTAGTATCAATGCCAGGCACAAGGCATATAGCGCGCTTCGCTTCATCGTGCTCATGTGTCACTCCCGTGCGGCGCCTCTCGGCGCCGGCCGTCTCCCCGCGGTTGCTATGGCAGCACGTCGTTCTCGGGATTCCGATCCTCGAAGTCGTTCACCCCATCCTCGTCGAGGTCGAACGCGAACGGCGCATCCGGGTTGAAGTTGTCGCTAGCAGACAACGGCACGATCGACGCGAGTTCGGTCGTGTCGTTGACGAGAATCCCAAACGGATACTGAAAGAAGCGGGACGTGGGCGGATCGAGGTAGAGGCGGTTGTCCACGCGGAAGCCGACCTCGAACGAATCCTCGGTCACGCCGGAGAAATCGAGCCGGAAGAGATTCCCAAAGGCGCCGAATGGCGCGGGCGTGGCTTCATTGGTCAGGGCGAGATAGGTATTGCCGCCTTGGTCGATGAGCACCCAATCGCGAAGGGGGCCATTGGGGTCGATCGAGACATCAACCGTCTCATCGGTGAAAAGCCGGAACCGCACTTGCGAAATCGCGCGCGGAAAGTATTCGGAACGCACGAACACGCGGGCGGCGCCATCCTCTTCGAGCCCTGTCGTGAACAGTTGGATTTGCCCCGCGCGGACGTCGCCGCCCACCGCAACGACCGCGTCGCGTTCAAACTGGCCGGTGTTGCCGTCGATGGTCGCGGTAATGCGGTATGTGCCGCTCGTCGCTTGCAGCGAAAGATAGGTCAACACGATCTGGCGGCCAAGGTCCTTGGCGATCAGGCCCGGCGCATCTTCGCCTTGGGCGGATTCGTTGGCCAGCAGGTTGAGCAATTCGGCCGCATTTTGCGCGCGGTAGAATTGCCCGCCCGTTTGCTCGGCCATCTCGACCAAAGGCGAAATGGCGGGCTCGTCTCCAAAGGCAATCGGGTAGAGGCGGCACCGCAGGTCTTCCGCGAAGTTTGCGATGTCCGATGCAGTGGTTTCGCTCGAGGTGTCGCGGCCGTCCGTTATGAAGACGACGCTGCGCACATCGGCATCGTCGAACGACAAGACGTTCAGGTCTTCATTGGCCAGGCGTTGGCACGATTCCTCGAGCGCGTCAAAGACTTCCGATGCGCCGTTTTCGCCGGGCATCAACTCGAAGTCGTCAAGCTGCTGAATGAGGGCGTCTTTATCGGTCGAGAAGTTGCTGATGAGCCGCGTGGCCTGCTGCCGCTGGTGATACTCGAGAATGGCGATGCGGAAGGAAGGCGGCAAATCCCGGATAAGCTCTTTCGCGCCTTCGACCATCTGGCCGATGACTTCGCCGTTGCCATTGCCCGCGTTGAACATGCTGCCCGTGAAGTCCAGCAAGATGACGATGTTGTGCTTGAGGTTTTGCCCGCCCGTCACGAAGAACTCAGTCTCGTCGAGGTCGAGCGGTTCTTCATTTTCTTCAATGCTGAAGGCTGTTTGCAGCTCTTCCAAGACATTGGGATTCAAGACGTCGAGCGTCTCGCCAAACTGATCGCGGATGGTGAAGACGAAGCGCAGGATGCCCGGGGGGCGGGTACGGTTTTCCGCGCCTTGCAAGGTGAGCGGCGCGCGCTGGACGGTCACCGGCACTTCGACCGTCTCTAAGCCCGGGGAGTCCACAAAGATGACGCCCCCGTCTTCGGCCGACATGAGGGCGGTGCGGTTGATTTGCACCGAGATGGTGACGGGGTCGCGCTGGCCGACCGTGCCGATGCCGCTCACGGCTCCGATGCTCGTGCCGCTCATCGGGTCGAGCAAAATCAGGTCGGGGCGATCGGTGCTGAGCGTGAAGTTGAGTTGCGTCCCGGCAGCGCCATTGTTGACGACATCAAACTCCGCTGCGCTGGTCTGTTCGCCGAATTCGAGGAACGCCGGCTCGACGCCGATTTCGCCAAGTTGTTCCTGCTGAATGAAGTTCAGCGTGACGAATGCCGAGCCGGCATTCGTGTTGATGCGAAGCGACAATGAATCGATGATTTCGCCGTCGACTTCGATGCTGTCGACGCCCTCGGCGAGAGCGACCGTCACTTGCTGATTGCTGCCCGGCAAGATGGAGCCGGTCTCCGGCGTGATATCGAGCACGGTGCTGACGTCAATCAGGACGCTTGGGTCATCGGGGTCCAGCACGTCTACGTCGAACTGAAGCGAGTCGTCGCCCGTATTGGTAATGGTGAAGACATTCGAGCGTTGCGTGCCGCTGAAGTTCAGGGCCGTTGGCGAGACGTCGAGGGTGGGCGTCCCGGCAACCCGCACCGACACGAAGACGGTCTGCTCCCCGCCATTCGACATGATGGCGACCCGCGCGTTGCGCGTCCCCGGCGTGTCGAATCCCGACCGGTCGGCCGTGAGCAACACGCGGTCGGTTTCCGTTGTCGCCGTGCCGGAGGTCACGTCGGCGGTCAGCCAGGGCTGGTCGATCGTCACAGACCACGTCAGTGCGCCGCCGCCCGCATTGCGGATGGTGAAGCTTTCGCCCGTGCCCTCCGTGCCGAGCGATAGCGCCAAGGGGGTTACGAAGAGTGTGGGCCCGCCTGCTGGCGGCGGCGTCCCGCCTCCTCCGCCCGGTGGCATCAACATCGGGCAGCCGGTCAAGACCAGGGCCGCTAGGAATGCCGCCATCCAGGCGCCGCTACGTGTCGTGCCGCTCATTGTCGCCTTCCTTTCGTCGCGCGGCAAAAGGGCGCCTGCCGGTGCCGGCTCGTCCCCTTACGCCACGTCCCGCATGGCCATGCGAACCCCTTGGGCCGCCGTGGGCTGTGTGTCCATCTATTGGCTGCGTTGCGCTTCCCCGGCGGCATGCCCGGAAAGCCCCCTATATGCCCTGCATGGCAGGCCTATGCCGCCGCTGCCATGCCCATTCACTGCCATGCACGCGGCCGGCCCGAAGCCGCGCCCGCGCTCCCCTCGGCGATGCGGCTCCGAATTAGCTGCCGCCGCCCGACTCGCACACGACCACTTCGACGCCGGCATCAAGCAGCACGGTGATGCTGACCGGGTCGACATCTTCCAATTGCTGATCCACGACCACGCTGTCGCCCGTGCCCAGGCCTTGGTTGTTCGGCCCGGCATTCGCCGCGTTGATCGCAAGCGGCGTCAGGCTGCTGATGTCCAGGTTGCTGCAAAGGTTCAGCGACCGGAGAAACAGCAGCCCGCGCAGCGGATTGATATCGAAAATGTCGTTATTCTCGAGGTCGAGCACCTCGAGCGACGGCCCGAGATTCGTGAGCGGCGTCAGGTCGGAGATGTTGTTGTTCGATAAATCGAGAAAGCGCAGGTTTGCAGCGCCGTCCAGCCCTTGAATGCTATTGATATTGAAGCCGCGCGCGTCCAACTCGGTCAGACTGATCAAGTCGCCCGTCGTGAGAAATCCGAGCGGCTTGCCCAATTCGAGCCGGATGGCCGCCTCGAGCCCAGGATCCGGTATGAAGACAACCGCGCCGCCGGCGCATCCCGCCAACGAGCCGGCAGTTACTGCCACGAGCAGCCCTGCCATCAGTCCCCGATACATCTGCTTCATGGCCACGGAACCCCCTTATGTTTCCGGGCGCCTGCGAGACCCTGTGCCGCGCTGACCCCCATCTGCTCCGTCTTAACCCCAAGTCCCAGGCACAGGCCTCGGCCGGGCCCCAGCCCGCGCTCCGAAGCTATTGTGCCATCCTTTCGCGCGGGGCGTGGCACGCGGCGCCTTGCACCTGCGCGACATGCACCTTCAATCGCTGCCGCGCCTGCCGTATGCACCGCTGCACAACCCTTTGGCAGCGGTGACCACGCGGTATGCGGCCTGGAATATCGCCTGCATTATGCGCTAGACGCGGCAACTTGTCAATAGTTTCTAGCGCAAAAGCCAGTTGCCAGCATCTGGTTTGGGCTGAAGCCTGCGGCGTCAATCCCGGATTCCTGGGATACGGCGCGATGTTTGCGGAGTCGCCCGGGTCCACATCCCGAAGAGCCATATTCGGAACGGCAACAAACGTTACAGGGTATGCGAGAAATAATTGACAGATGGCATAGAAAACGCCGCCTCGAGCGTAGCGCCCGGGCGGCGGATCATACCCCATCACGTAAACGGACGATGCTGGCTTATGAGGTGGGCGTTTCGCCAGGCGGCACCGGATTGCACTTGGTCTCGAAATAGTCGACCAATGGCGCAGCCGCCCCGAAGGCGCCCAGCAATCCCGCAATGATGCCATTGATTTCGCAGAAGAAATCCTGGAAGTCGTTGGCTTTGGCCGGCGACCCGGCCGTGATCGTCTTGAGGTGCTTCATGTCACACTCTCCCTTTGGCGAACCCTTACCGGGTCAACTACCCCCTAATGTCTGCCCCGGATACCGCGTATCCGGCGCTGGTGTCAATAATTTACGCGAGCTAGCCTACGTTGTCAAGACCTCGCATCAAGCCATCTAAGATCTTACCGGGCGCGGTATCGTCTTGCCGTTTAG
>CAZLBS010000234.1:0-1987 GCA_964557505.1 uncultured Nitrospiraceae bacterium
GGCGATGTCATGCTTGGGCAGCTCTGCTTCGAGGTATTGGCACACCGCTTTGCCATACGTTCCCGGATTGACCAGCTCCTCTTCTTCGCCGGGAACGATGGCGAACTTCTGTGTAGCGATGGTGATCCATGTTCCTGGAATCATTACTTGCCCTCCCAAGCAGAAGCGTACCGCATTTGGCCGCGGTTTGCTGGGCAGCCTCTTATGATTCGAAACTGCTTCCAAAGCCACGAGTCTCGTGGTATAACGTGAGATGAAGGACGGCAAGCATTCAGGCTCGCCGGGCCGCGAATCGCTGTCCCGTCAGTGGTGAAGAAACGAGCCGATGCATGGTGGAACCGCATTGGCTTGGGGAGCGACTAGCATGTGCATGGCGTGGGGCCGCAGGTTTGGAACAGGGATTCAGTACACCTCGATCGACAGTCAGAAGAAATGGCGTTCGTCGAGGCGGCGCGTAGGCATGGCTCTTATCGTGGCCTGTTGTGTCAGTTCACATGCCATTGCACAAGACAACATCCAACGACAGGCGAATCCGAATGAGGTACCGCGCTCGCTCGCAGAGGTGAAGTTTGGGCGCGGACCAATCGGCAACGACGGGGCGCCGTCCCTCTGGGATATCTTCCGTTCGTGGATTTCGTGGCGCCGCACCGGAGAGATTCCAGGCACGTTAAATTCTGGCGCTTTTGGGGCATTGACCGAATGGCGCACGATCGATGGGGCGGACAACAATCTCGAGCAGCGGGCTTGGGGACAAGCGGGGCAACCCTTTTTGCGCATCGCCGAGGCCGCCTATGCGGATGGCGCGGGCGAGCCTTCCGGACAGGACCGGCCCAGTCCACGGCTCATCAGTTCTGCCGTAGCTGCTCAAGAAGGCCCGATGCCCAATCCCGGGGGCTTCTCAGACATGCTGTGGCAGTGGGGGCAATTCCTCGATCACGACATAAATCTGACGCCGGTGGCCGAGCCGCATGAACCCTTCGACATCCCCGTGCCGGCAGGCGATCCCCAGTTTGATCCTTTTGGCACAGGGGCCATGACCATTCCGCTGAACCGTTCGCTGGCCGAAGCGGTCAATGGCGTGCGCCAGCAACTCAACTTGATCACTTCGTACATCGATGCGTCGAACGTGTATGGCTCAGATGAGGCAAATGCCCTGCGGCTGCGCACCCTGGACGGCACGGGCCGGCTTCTCACCAGCGGCGGCGGCCTTTTGCCGCTTGTCGATATGGAAGAGCCGAACGAGGCGGGCTTCACCGGTCCCATGTTTATCGCAGGCGACGAGCGCGCCAACGAGCAAGTTGGGCTGACCGTGATGCACACGCTCTTTATGCGCGAGCACAACTACTGGGCGGACCGCTTGCGCGAAGAAGACCCCACACTTGACGGCGAAACCATCTACCAGCGGGCGCGGGCAATCGTCGCTGCTGAAATGCAGGTGATCACGTACAACGAATTCTTGCCGATCCTCTTGGGCGAAGGCGCGTTGCCCGCGTACAGCGGCTATGACCCATCGGTGAAC
The DNA here is from genome assembly GCA_964557505.1 of uncultured Nitrospiraceae bacterium. Classification (GTDB taxonomy): domain Bacteria; phylum Hydrogenedentota; class Hydrogenedentia; order Hydrogenedentales; family CAZLBS01; genus CAZLBS01. Next base: position 1,520 of record CAZLBS010000234.1, read on the forward strand.
GCCGCCATTTCCAATGAATTCGCGACGGCAGCTTTCCGGGTGGGCCACACCATGTTGTCGCCAGAATTGCCGCGGCTTGACCGTTTGATGCGTCCGCTTGAAGCCGGCCCGCTTGCCCTGCGCGATGCCTTCTTCACGCCGCAGGAAGTCATCGATTTCGGCCTCGAGCCTTATTTGCGCGGGCTCGCGGCGCAGCGTGCACAAACGATCGATTGCTTCATCGTCGATGATGTGCGCAATTTCCTGTTTGGCCCGCCGGGCGCCGGCGGCTTCGACCTCGTATCGCTCAACCTGCAGCGCGGGCGCGATCATGGGCTTCCCGATTACAACGCGGTACGAGCGGCATACGGCCTGCCGCCTCGAACGTCTTTCGCGGAAGTATGCTCGGACCCGGCGATCCAGGCGCGCCTTGCAGAGGCTTACAGCAGCACCGCGAACATGCCCGTATGGATCGCTGGCCTTGCCGAA
>CAZLBS010000234.1:1997-6303 GCA_964557505.1 uncultured Nitrospiraceae bacterium
AGATCACGTGCCAGGGGCGATCGTCGGCGAAACGTTTCACGCCATCCTAAAGGAGCAGTTTCTGGCGCTGCGCGACGGCGACCGCTTTTGGTATCAGAACTATCTCCCGCGCTCCCTCCAACGGAAAGTCGAGCAGCAGCGCCTCGCGGACATTATCCGCCGGAACACCGATATCCGCCGTGAAATCCCCGATGATGTGTTTCGCGTGCCGCGTCGGGGCCCAGTTCTCACGTGGCTGTTTGGAGGATGATTGCATGCGAGAGCCGAGGCCGCTTCCGTCCGGCAATTCTATTCGCCGTTAGCACCCCTTTCGCCTGGCGCCAGTGCTGGGTGCGCGACTAAATCGCGGGCACTTTCAAGAGCGGCGACCCTTGCAGACGACGCGCTGGCCGAAACGCATCCACGCTGTTGCTCAGAACGTGTGCATCAGTTGCAAGCGTTACGCCCACGAACTTCAGGTGAATTCACTGACGTGCGCCCCGTCTTTTGAAGCGGTACCATAGTGCTTATGCAAAATATGCGTCGAGCCCTGTCAGTGTATTGCTTTGCTCTTTGCGTCACCGCAATCCTTGCGGTCTCCTGTGTCCGCCCACGGCCGGTGGAGCCGCTTTCGGAGGAGTCGATTGCGGCGATTCGGGAGGAATTGATGCTCTACGTCGAAGGGGATCGCATCCGGCGGTATGCGTGGGACCAGCACGGGGAATTGCACGGTTACTACACGCGCGAGGAATTGTGCGAGGCCTTATTGGAGAGCCACGCGCAGTTGGGCGTTGCGGCCTGCGAGGTGACGCTGGCGGGGTGCCTCGAGGCGCTGAGCGAGCCGAGGGCGCCCACGGTTGCCGAACTGCAGACATGGACCGGCGTGCACCGGGATGTGCGCCGAGAGACGCCGAAGCCCGATGACGCCGTCTGGTTGCCGCCGTACAAGGTCGAGCCTGAGTTGGACCCGAACACAGAATACCGTCCGGGCGAAGAGCCGCAGCCGTACTGGCAGCAGGATGTCGTGTGGGCGGGGGAGCACCCGCGCCAAGGCTGGAACCGCCTCGACGAGCGCGGCTTATACGGCTGGGATGGCAAGCTTCCGGGCAAAGACGTGCCCGCGCTCGAGACGGTCATCGAGGCGGGCGAAGTCCCCGGCGGCAGCCAGACCACCGGCGACGGCCAAGGCGGCTGGAAGGGTGTCCACATCGGCTATCCCCTCACGAGCGAAGACGGCTGCGCATGCATCATCTGGGTCACTTCCAAAGAAGCTTACCTCGAATGCGTCAACGGCGACGGCCTCCGCACAGCAGCCGGCTTGGGCGGCGGCGGGCATCAGTATCAATGGCAAATCGAGCCGCTGCCCTAGAGCGGCCCGAAATCGGCTAGCCGCTGCACTGCCGGTCCTGTGCTTGTACGTGGGGCCCGTTCAGGAATAGGCGACAAGCATGGCCGTCTGGCGTGGCGGCGTTGCTTCGACGGCGTGCGCCCAGCCCTTTACATCCCTAAACCCTGATACCCTCTCTTCGAGCCGCTATGCTAGACTCTCGCCATTTAGACGCGAGACCGCAGATGGACGTTTACTTTGTCATTCCCGTGTACAACGAGCGCGAGACTCTAGCGCCGTTGACCGAGGGCATCCTGGAGCATGCCGCGCCGCATGGCGTGCACATTCTGTATGTGGACGACGGCAGCACGGATGGCTCGCGAGACATCTTGGCGGAACTCTCGGCCAAACATGACGAAGTCGAGCTGCTGCCCTTGCGCGGCAACTTCGGCAAGGCCGCGGCGCTCGCGGCCGGCTTCGCCCGGGCTAAGGGCGATGTCGTCATCACCATGGACAGCGATCTGCAAGACGACCCCCGGGAGATCCCCCGTTTTCTCGCAAAGATCGGCGAGGGACACGACGTCGTCTGCGGTTGGAAACGGCGCCGGCACGACCCATGGCACAAGGTGTATCCTTCGCGCGTGTACAACGGCTTCGTGGCCTGGCTGTTCAACCTGCCCATTCACGACGTGAATTGCGGCTTCAAGGCCTTTCGCCTGCCCGCCGTCAAAAAGATCCAGGTATACGGCGAGATGCACCGGCTCATCCCCGTCATGGCGCACAACCTGAATTTCACGGTCACCGAAATAGAGGTGGAGCATCACAAGCGCACGTATGGGGCCTCGAAGTATGGCTTCGAGCGCTTCACGCGCGGCGCGGTCGATGTGCTCACGATGTGGTTCTTGAACCGCTACCAGCATGCGCCGAATCACTTCTTCGGCAAAGCGGGGTTCTTGCAAATGGTGCTCGGGCTGTTGGCCTTGGCGCTTGCCATCTTGTCGCTGTTTCTGTGGGAAAGCGACGCGGCGCCGGCAGCGTTGCTAGCCATCGCCGTGGTGCTGGGTGCAAACGGCATGGGCTTCGTGGGGATGGGCCTGCTGGCCGAACTCATGCTGCGCCACTTCGTGCGTATCGACCCCGCCCTCTACATCGACGACAGCGCCAACGAAGAAGACTAAGCCTCCGCACAGCTCTGCGTTGATTCTTCCGCTTTTCCGTGACTCAGGGCGGCGTATTGCTGCTGCCTCTTTTCGTTGCGCTTATTGCGCGGCTAGATTTCTTTGAGCATCTCGGCCAGGGCGTCCATCCAGGCGTCGTGGGCGTTGAGGCAGGGGGCGCGGTGGAAGTGTTCGCCGCCGTGCTCCTCGAAGATTTCCTTTGCTTCTTCGCCGATTTCCTCGATGGTTTCGAGGCAATCCGTGACGAAGGCGGGCGTCAACACCGCGAGGCGCTTGACGCCGTCCTTCGCCAACTTCTCGATGGTCTCGTCCGTGAAAGGCTGAATCCATGGGTCGCTGCCGAGGCGCGATTGAAACGTGGTGGTCGTGTGCTCGGGGTCCAGCTCGAGCGCCTCGATGAGCGCCTTGCTCGTCTGGATGCAGTGGGCGCGGTAGCAGTGCTTGTTGGCATGCACGATTTGCTCGCAGCAGTTTTCCTTTTTGAGGCAATGGTCTCCGGCAACATCGCTCTTGCGGCAATGCCGCTCGGGCACGCCGTGATAGCTGAGCAATACATGGTCCGGCTCGAAGGCCTTTAGGTCCCCCTTCACGATATCGGACCAGGATTGTATGAAGCGCGGGTCATCATAGAAGGGCGGCAGCATGGAGATGCTCGGGCAGTTGTATTCATTGCCCGCGAGGCCGTAGATGAGTTCCATGCAGCTGCCGTTGGCCGCGCTGGCATATTGCGGAAACAACGGCACAGCGATGATGCGCGACACTTGCTTGTCGACCAGTTTCTTGAACGCGCTCGGGATGGACGGATTGCCATAGCGCATCCCAATTTCAATCTCGGCGTGGGGCAGGCGCTCTTTGAGTTTTGCCACCTGCTCTTCCGTGTAGACCAGCAGCGGCGAGCCTTCATCGGTCCAGATGCTGGCATAGGCCTCGGCGGATTTCTTCGGCCGGAACGGCAAGATGATCAGATTGAGCAGCAGCCAGCGCAACACCGGGTTGACGTCGAGCACCCGCGGATCGCTCAAGAATTCGCGCAGGTAGACCCGCGTCTCGGCTGGTTTGGGCGCGTCGGTGGTGCCCGTGTTCATAAGGATGATTCCGACAGATTCGTTGGCAGTCATGGCCCGGATTCTCCATAGCCCCACGAGTAGACGCGCACATCCCGGCTGGATGCCTCAGGGTGGAATTGCATGGCCTCCTCCACAAAGGCCACGTCCTCGCGCAGCAACTCGCGGCGCCAGCGGTGAAAGCGTTGATGCTCGGCGAGATAGATCCCTTTTGGGTGCTGTTGCGTAAACGCCTCGAGGGCGGTCACATCTTCCAGCCCCGAGATGCCGCTTTCGTCCACTTCCCACCAGAGCTTGCGGCTGGGAAACCAATTGTCCGCCCGCCCGGCATAATGGTGCACAGGCAGCCAAGTCGTCGTAATGATGACGCCATCGTCGGCATGTTCGCGTGCCCAGTGCGCTGGTTCGCGCCACTGCGGATGCCGCCGTGCCAGGGTGATGTCCGCACCCGACGCCGCCTCGAGACTGCTGCCGACCCATTGCATGCCCGTGTACGACAAACGCATCAAGAACAGCACCACCAGAATCGCCACGATGCCGCGTTGCCAGCTTTCCCCGGCAGTGCGCAGAAAGCTGCACGCGCCGCTCAGTCCTACGGCGAACAGGGCGCAGTAAATGGGAAACGCAAAGAGGATGAATCGTGGCCGGCGGTAGCCGATGAAGAAGGTGAGCAGCAGCACGGGCGCCCAAAACGCCAGCGTCATAAATAGCCCGCGGTTGCCGTAGCGGGTAAGGGACAACACGGAGCCCAGGCAGGC